>JACRBX010000092.1 GCA_016219225.1 Deltaproteobacteria bacterium | reverse complement strand
TTTACGCCCTTGATTCCCATGAGATGGGGAACATTGAGTTCGCGGTCTTTCTGATAAGAGAAGCCTGCCGTTATCAGGATAGTGTCTTGATCTATTTGGGTATATTTTAAAGATTTACAGGCCGGGAGCAGTTGTTCGGGAGATGCCTTGCGGGCTTTGGTTTTCTTTTCTTCCTCCTTTGCGAAGGAGGAACAGACAAAAAATAATACCAAACAACAAGTTGCTATGATTAAGCCAGCCGATTTTTTCACCATCATTCTCCTTTGTCTGGGTTCTGCTTCAAAGCGTACCGGGCGGCACCATAGGTGGCCACGGAATAGGGGATACAGTAAGTAATGGTCAGCTTGATCCAGTCCAGGGCCTGCATGTCGCCACGCAGGAAGATACGGTCGCCATAATTGATCACAGCCAGGATCGAGCCGACCAACAAGGCAACCCTGGCCGATGTGGCTACGGTGCCTCTTTCAGTGGCTACAGTCAGGAATGTTTTCATTGGTCACCGCAATAGTGTTAACGTTAGGGATAAATCGCTTAGATGTACTTGGTAAGAATCGGTATAATTTAAAATTATACCGCAAAACTCCGGTGGTTGGGAAGAGGAAAAAATTTCTGAATGATTTTGATTGAGTACCATAGATTAATGGGAAAAAATTTGTTATAGTCCACCGGGCCTATCGGCAGGGGAAGGTTCAAGGAATAAATGAACGGTTTTTGGGGTTGTATCATCGGACTTTCCGGTGGGTATTTGGGGGGACTGGTGGGCGTGGGGGGTGGTATCATCATGGTACCGCTTATGACCTGGTTAGTCCGGTTTACGCAGCATCAGGCCCATGGGACAAGCCTTGTGGCCATCGTCTTCACCGGCCTGGTAGGGGCCGGCATCTATGCTCTCCACGGGACGGTGGATTGGAAAGCTGCGCTGATACTGGCGGCAACAGCCATTTTTACGGCCCGGTATGGTGCCCTTTACGCCCATTCATTGGCGGATAAAAAACTTAAAAAGGCTTTCGGGGTTTTCCTGGTTTCTATCTCTATGATCCTGTTGGCCAAAAGGTTTTTTTTAGGGAACATCTATGAACTGGATGGATGGTTAAAAATAGCCATTTTCCTTTTTACCGGAGCGGTTTCCGGCTTCATATCCGGGATGATGGGTGTCGGCGGGGGCGGCCTGATGGTCCCCTTGATGGTCCTTTTAGCCGGTATGGAGCAGCATGTGGCCCAGGGCACTTCTCTTCTGGTCATGGTTCCGGCCGGTATGATCGGCGCCATAACCCATTACCGGTTGGGAAATGTCCGTTCGAAAATTGTCTGGGGGCTGGCAGCCGGGGCCATAGCCGGTGGATATCTCGGGGCCATGTCGGCCAACCTGCTTCCCGGCCTCTACCTGACCCTGATCTTTTGCGGGTTCGCTGCCTGGATGGGGCTCCGGTATATCAGGGTGTGAAGGATGGGGCACCGCTTTGTTTAAACAAAATTGATTAGTACTACAGCGTATTTTTTGCTAATGCGCCCCTTAACCGTCATTCCGGCCTGCTTTAAAGCCTGTCCCCGAATGCATAAATCGGGGAGCGGAATCCAGGGACTTTGGTTTTCTCATTTTCTTAAAAAATCTGGATTCCCGATAAAGACATTCGGGAATGACGAGTTTTTACAAGACCATCAAAATTGGATCATATTATTGACTTAACCTCCTTGGGAGAAAGAACGGATATCGATGATTGACCTGTCAAATAATTATCTTCCCGAACATATTCACCATATCCATCTCATGGGTATCTGCGGCACCGGCATGGGGTCTTTGGCCGGTATGCTTAAGGAGCAGGGATTTCATATCACCGGTTCCGATCAGGCTGTTTATCCGCCGATGAGCACCTTCCTGGCCGACATCGGGATCGAGGTCAGGCAGGGCTACGGGCCGCAAAATTTGAATCCCAAACCTGATCTGGTTATCGTGGGCAATGTCATCACCCGGGTCAATCCGGAGGCCCAGGAATTGATCCGCCTCCGGATCCCCTTTCTTTCCCTGCCTCAGGCCCTGGCCCGAATTTTTCTGAAAGACAAGATTTGCCTGGTGGTGGCCGGGACCCATGGCAAGACGACCACTTCAGCCTTGCTGGCCTCCATTTTGGATCAAGCCGGTTTATCCCCGGGCTTCATGATCGGCGGCGTCCTCAGAGGCTATGAACGGAATTATCAGATAGGCCGGGGACCTTATTTTGTCATTGAGGGGGATGAATACGATACGGCTTTTTTTGACAAAGGCCCAAAATTTCTCCATTACCGGCCCCACCTGGCGGTTTTGACCAGCATCGAATTTGACCACGCCGATATTTATGCTGATTTAAAGGCCGTCCAGAAGGCCTTTGCCCGATTCCTTTCCATCCTGCCCGAGGAGGGGCTGCTGGTTGCCCATGGCCCAGACCCCCGGATTCAGGAAATCCTTTTTCAGGCCCCTTGCCCGGTGGAATCCTATGGCCTGGAGGCCCGTTGGGACTGGCATCTGGAGGAATTAAGGCCCACGGAACAGGGGAGCCGATTCCAGGTCTACCGGTGCCAGGAGTTTTTCGGAACTTTTGATTCTCCTTTGGCCGGGAAACACA
>JACRBX010000091.1 GCA_016219225.1 Deltaproteobacteria bacterium | reverse complement strand
GTCGTGTTCCACCACCAGGACCGTGTTGCCGATATCCCGAAGGGTCTTCAGGGTCTGCAAGAGCCGGAGATTGTCCCGGGAATGGAGCCCGATACTCGGTTCATCCAGGACATAAAGGACCCCCATCAACTGGGAGCCGATCTGTGTGGCCAGCCGGATCCGCTGTCCTTCGCCGCCGGAAAGCGTGGCCGAGGTTCGATTGAGGGTCAGATAATCCAAGCCGACGTTGACCATAAATTCCAAACGGTCGTTGATCTCCTTCACGATTCGACGGGCGATCAGGGCCTGGCGGGTGGTCAGTTGAATGGTGTTAAACCAGATTCTGGCTTCTTTTACCGAAAAGGAAGTAACCTGATGGATGGAAAGGCCCTGGATTTTGACGGCCAGGCTCTCTTTTTTTAACCGTGTTCCTTTACAGGTAGGACAGGGCCGGACATTCATGAAGCGCTCTAGTTCCTCCCGGATCATGGTGGAATCGGTTTCCCGGTATCGCCGGTCCAGATTGGGAATGACCCCTTCAAAGGGCCGTTCATAAAAATGTCTCCGGCCTTCTTTTTCAAAATAAAAACGGAGGGCTTCATTACCTGAACCATATAACAGGATTTCTCTGACCTTGGACGGCAGGTCTTTAAAAGGGGTGTAGAGGTCAAAATGGTAATGGTTGATCAAGGCCTCCAGCATCTGCTGGAAATAAACGGATGACCGGTTTTCCCAGGGGACAATGGCGCCTTCCCGAAGATTCAGATTCGGATTGGGAACCACCAGGTCGGGGTCAAAATACATTTTGGTCCCCAGGCCGTCGCAAGTCGGGCAGGCCCCTTGCGGGTTATTGAAGGAAAAGAGCTGAGGGGTCAGCTCCGGGAGGCTGATGTCGCAACGGTCGCAGGAAAACCTTTCGCTAAAGAGGATCTCTTCTCCGCCGGCCAACAGGACCCTGAGAAATCCCTGGGAGAGTTTGAGGGCCAGTTCCGCCGAATCGGTCAGTCGTCGTTGTAATCCCTCTTTGACCACCAGTCGATCCACAACTGCTTCAATGGTGTGTTTTTTCTTTTTGTCCAGGACGATGTCTTCTTCCAGTTCCCGGAATTCGCCGTTGATCCGGGCCCGGACAAATCCTTCCCGCTTTAATTGTTCCAGGAGTTTTTGGTGTTCCCCTTTGCGGCCTGTGACCAGGGGGGCCATGAGTTGAAACCGGGTCCCGGCCGGAAAGGCCAACAAATGGTCGACGATTTCCTGGACCGACTGGGAAGAGATCTTCTGACCGCACTGGTAGCAATAGGGTTCTCCGATCCGGGCAAAGAGGACCCGAAGAAAATCGTAAATTTCCGTAACCGTGCCCACAGTAGAACGGGGATTTCTACTGGTGGTCTTCTGTTCTATGGAAATGGCCGGGGAGAGCCCTTCAATATAATCCACGTCAGGTTTATCCATCTGTTCCAGAAATTGGCGGGCATAGGCCGAAAGGGATTCCACATAACGGCGCTGCCCTTCGGCGTAGATGGTGTCAAAGGCCAGGGTGGATTTTCCCGATCCGGAAAGACCGGTAATGACCACCAATTTATCCCGGGGGATGACCACGTCAATATTTTTCAGGTTGTGTTCCCTGGCCCCTTTGACCAGGATCTGGTTTAATGCCATGATGCCTTCCAGCTTATAAATTTAGTTATATTATTACTACAGCGTATTTTTTTGCTAATGCGCCCCCTTAACCGTCATTCCGGCAGGCTTTAAGCTTGTCCCCGACGTTCTTAATCGGGGAGCGGAATCCATGGACTTTGGTTTTCTCATTTTCTGGGAAAACCTGGATTCCCGATAAAGACATTCGGGAATGACGGGAAAAGTGTCGCTGTAGTACTATTTCCTCCGGGAAAAGCGGGCGGCCAATAAAATGGCCGCTATCAGACTGTCCGGTTTAGCCAGACCTTTGCCGGCGATGTCAAAGGCCGTGCCATGATCGACCGAAGTGCGAATAAAGGGCAGTCCCATAGTGATATTGACGGCATTGTCGAAATGGAGCAATTTCAATGGGATCAGCCCCTGGTCGTGATACAGGGCAATCACCGCATCATACCGGCCCCGGGCGGCCCAATAAAAAAGGGTATCCGGCGGATAAGGTCCTGTGGCCTCGATCCCTTGATGCCGGACGGCCTTAATGGCCGGTTCGATAATGGTTTTTTCTTCCGAGCCGAAGGCTCCCTGTTCCCCGGCATGGGGGTTAAGGCCGGCTACGGCTATCCGGGGGTCTTTCAGGCCAAACCAGCGGGTCAGGGTTTGATGGGAGAGATCAATGGTCCGGATGATTTTTCCGGTATCCAGGGTCCGGAGGGCCTTTTTGAGGGAGAGATGGATGGTCACCAAACTGACCTTTAACCGCTTTCCGGCCAGCATCATGCCGAATGATCCGGTTTTGGACTGGCGGGCTAAAAATTCCGTATGGCCGGTAAATGAAGGAAGAGAATGACGGATGATTTCTTTGCTTATGGGGCAAGTAACCATGGCCGCTACTTTCCCCCTCAAGGCCCATTGGGCGGCCAATTGGATATAATTCAAGGCCGGTGGACCCCACTTAGGGTTGGGGTGCCCGGGGATGACTTGATCCGCCGGCAAGGAAGATGCCTCATACAGGTATCCCGGTTCTTTATATTCTTCAGCCGGGTCTATTTTTTGAATTGACCTTAAAGGGAAGGGTTTTCCCAGTCTCCGGGCGGTTGTTTCCAGGACCTTTCGGTCCCCGATGACCAGGGGATAACAGGATTTAAGGATCTGAGGATGATCCAGGGTTTTGAGGATGATCTCCGGCCCGACTCCGGCAGGATCTCCCATGGTAATGGCAATTATAGGTTTTCTCATTTTGGCCATTCAGGCGTAAAAATAGTAAATAAAAAATTTATATGATAGCGGAAAATCATTTTTTTCTCAAGTTCAATAAAAAAGTCTTAAAACTTGACAGTTGCACGGTCAAATGGAATAAAGTAATTTTAGAAGGGGCCTGACCAGGCAATCCTGTTTCCCGGGAAGGGTTCAGGGGACCTCGACAAATTATTAGGAGGTGTTTTTCTGAAAGGAAGGAAGTCTTTTCCCATCATTCTGATTTTATCTTTGTTGGTAGCAGCCCTCTTTTTGGGTTACCAAAAGATTTTGAACGGAGCCGCCGGCTATTTAGCCCCCTATGAAGACGGGAAAGCCGAAATCGTCATTTTGGAAGGCACCCAGGTGGTGCTCAATGGGGCCTTAACCACAGGGAAAGCACTGGTATCCAAGGGAGCAGCCTCTCGCCTGGTAATCATCCTTCATCAGACTTCAAGAGAAGAGGATTTTTTTGCCCTGCCCGCCGACTATCCCCAATTGGTTAAGAAGGAACTGGAACGTTCGGGTCTGAAGCGGGATCAATGGCAGGTACTGGTGACCCCTGTCAGTCATCCTTTTACCCAGAGGGAAGCCCAATTCGTCCTGGGTGAACTGGCCAGGTCCAGGGTCCGGAGGGCTATCCTGGTTTCTGAAGGATTCCACACCCGCAGAAGTATGGGAGTTTATCAAAAAGAAGGAATAAAATTCGGGATTAAAATTATCCCCCATCCCTATTTTATTTCTTATCAGAAAGGGAATTGGTGGCTTCAGGAAGAAGGGGTTCGGGCCTTTGCTACCGAATACCTGAAGCTGGGTTATTATTTTGTTAGAGGGTACTTATAACCCAAGATGCAAGTTTCAAATTATTTTTCCGACTCGTTCGGGTGAGGAGAAGAGATGTTTCAGTACAAGACAGGGGAAGATCAGCAAAGGAGGAAAGGGAAAATCCAATGGATTTGGGGCGTTATTTTTTCTATGTTTCTTTCCGGAACGGCTTTCAGTCAGAGTATTGACTGGGGGCCTCCGACCTGGGGGAAGAATCTGGAAGAATTAAACCAGATTTTCATAGAAAAGAATAAAAGCGGTCTGATCAAAGAAGATAAGGAAAGATCTGAAATCGAACTCCAGTACACACCCGCCAAGAGCCTAAAAATTAGAAGGGGCAATCTGACGGCCCTGATCAGTGCGGCGGATCCTTCATCGGCCGGTCGCCTATACGGGTATTCCTATGAAGGGAAATTTTTCGGGAAGGTGGTTTTATTTAAAGATCATCCCGAGTTTTTTCCGGAAACGATCCTCAGGACCTTAAAAGAAAAATATCCCCAGGGGAAAATCTATCGAACTTTTGGTACGGGACAGACAATGCCTCTATTTGAATATAAATCGGATCAATTATATGTGTTTACAACGAGTCGAGGGGTGTTTTTTTATGAACCGAATCTTTTGGGACAAGTTTTAAAACGGGATCAAAATCAGGTTGAACAAGAACTGCAACGCTATGAAAAGGAAATGAGAGGGAAACCCTATTCGCCATAGAGTCATTCCCAGACGACCAGGGCCATGAACGGGGAAACGATTCAATTTAAGGTGATTCGGAATCGGCCTGGGGGGTAAAAATTAATTCGGACATTCGAGATTTTTAGGTGATATACTTGGCAAAGGAACCCCGTTTCACAGTCCCTTTTTGGGAAAGTCCTTTGCGGACTTTCATTAAGGCCTCTTTGTTTTTGTAAAGCCAAATTTCCTTAGCCGGGATTTCCACCATGGGTTCCAGGATAATTTTATGGTCATCCCTGTAGGCCATGACCGAACTGATATTGGTGCCGGCAAGTAATTTGGTTAAGGTGATTCGGTTTTTGGAATCAAGGGGCAAATGGATAGCTTTCATCATGAATCCTTTTTGCTTTTTGGTTTGATTATGATAAAAAGATATTGGATTGTCAAGTGGGAATACCCACTTCGAATCGATTCCTGGAAGAGAAGATGAGGGAGGTATTGGAAGAGTAATGGGATAACATGGATTGGGGACGCCAAATATAAGCATTTGGCAAAAGGTCAAAATGACGCTCCACTTAATCGAGGCCTTGCCCAAAGATATTCAATATTATTGATCTGGTCATTTAAACATAATTTTGATCTGGTCTTAACACATCAGCGTCACTCTTTTCGTCATTCCCGAATGTATTTATCGGGAATCCAGGGTTTTCAAGAAAATGAGAAATCAAAGTCCCTGGATTCCGGCTTAAACCATGCCATGACGGATAAGGGGGCGTAACAGCAAAAAAATTTGCTGTAGTATTAACAGATTATGGTCAATTATGCAAATTAACAAACCTGACCTTCGTCTTTCTTTTAACCAATATCTGAAATGCAATTTTATAAACATTTGGCAATCTTAAAACTATGCCTGACCTGAACCTCTATACCAGTAATCGCCTGGAGATTCTGTCTGAAAAACTGGCCGAGGTGCTGCAACTTCCTTTGGCCGATCCGCTTCAGAGTGAGATCATTGTAGTCCAGAGTAAAGGCATGGAACGGTGGGTCTCCATGGAGCTGGCCCGCCATCTGGGCATTTGCGCCAATATACGGTTTCCTTTTCCGAATAAATTTGTCTTTGACGTCTTTCGGCAAATTATTCCGGAGGTTCAGGAAGAATCTCTATTCGAGCCCCGGATCATGACCTGGAGACTCATGCACCTCCTTCCTGCCTGTCTGGGCGAGAAGGGGTTTGAGAGTCTGCGGGGGTATCTCGACGGAAAGGATTCGGATCTGAAGCGCTTTCAGCTTTGTCTGCGGATTGCCCATCTTTTTGACCAGTACCTCCTTTTCCGGCCGGACTTGATCCTGGCCTGGGACCAGGGGGCGGATGATCATTGGCAGGCCAACCTTTGGCGCCGACTGGTCAAGGGGAATGAATATAACCACCGGGCGGCCCTTCAAAGGGCCTTCCTGGAAAAAATTCAACATTCCCCCCAGACCCTTAAAAACCTGCCGGACCGGATCTCGGTCTTTGGGATCTCGGCCCTCCCGCCATTTCACCTGCAGGTTTTGGCCGCCCTCTCCCGGTTGATCGAGGTGAATCTTTTTCTCATGAACCCCTGCCGGGAATATTGGGGCGATATTTTTTCAGACCGGGAAATGAAGCGGGTTACCAAACGACAAAAAGGGGGAAATGCCTTTCCGGAGGAACTCCACCTCGAAAAAGGAAATAGTCTGTTGGCCTCCATGGGGATGCTCGGCAGGGATTTCTTTGATCTGATTACCGGCCTGGGCTGCCGGGAAAATGAATTCTTTGCTGATCCGGCCGGGGAGGGTCTTCTGGCCGGCATTCAATCCGATATCTTAAATCTCCTGGACCGGGGAGGGGAGGTCGGTCAAAAGAAGGCCATCCGGGATGACGATATTTCCATCCAAGTCTGCTCCTGCCACAGCCCCATGAGGGAAGCGGAGGTGCTTCAGGATTATCTGTTAGCCCTTTTTGAATCTGATCCATCGCTGTTTCCCAAGGATATCCTGGTCATGGCCCCCGAAATAGAGACCTATGCCCCCTATATCCAGGCGGTCTTTTCCCTTCCGGCGAACGATCCCCGGTGGATTCCCTTCAGTATCGCGGACCGGGGGGTCCGGAATGAAAGCCGGTTGATCGATTCTTTCCTTCAACTTCTTGGTCTTCAAGGTAGCCGTCTGGGGGCTTCAGAGATCCTGGCCGTTCTGGAATCACCGGCAGTACAAAGGAGGCTTTCGCTGACTGAGGCCGATCTGGAGCCTATTCAGAAATGGATCCGGGATACCCGTATCCGCTGGGGGATTGACGAAAACAGCCGTAAAGAACTCGGCCTTCCGCCCTTTTCGGAAAACACCTGGTGGGCCGGGCTCAAGCGAATGCTCCTGGGATATGCCCTACCCGGTCAGGAAGAACAGATGTTCATGGGAATCCTGCCTTATGACCGGATAGAGGGAGAGGAGACGGCTGTTCTTGGAAATTTCCTGGGATTCATAGAACACCTCTTTGAGGCGCTAAAAGAACTGGGCCGGGAAAGGACCCTGAAAGAATGGGAAGAATTTTTATCCGGACTGCTTTTGACATTTTTTCTACCCAATGAGGAAACGGAACGGGAAGTACAGGTTATCCGGCGGACCCTCAGCGATCTGGCCGGCAAGCAGGACCTTTCTGGTTTTCAGGAGCAGATCGGTCTGGAAGTGATTACCACCTATCTTCGGACCTGCCTGGAGCAGGAAGGTTTCGGTTTTGGTTTCCTCACCGGAGGTCTGACCTTCTGTGCCATGCTGCCTATGCGCAGTATTCCTTTCAAGGTGATCTGCCTGATGGGAATGAATGATGACACCTATCCCAGACAGACCAGATCCCTGGGGTTTGACCTGATAGCCAAAAATCCAAGGCCCGGAGACCGTTCACGGCGCAAAGATGACCGCTATCTTTTCCTGGAAGCCCTTCTTTCGGCCAGAGAGCGGTTTTATATCAGCTATGATGGACAGAGCGTTCAGGATAACAGTCTCCGCCCGCCCTCGGTCCTGGTCAGTGAACTCCTGGATTATATCGAGCAGGGTTATACCGCTGCCGACCAAAGGGTCTTAGATCAAATCATGACCAAACACCATCTCCAAGCCTTCAGCCCGGAATATTTCAAGGAGAATGAAAAACTCTTCAGTTACTCGCCAGAAAATTTTGAAGCCGCCCAATGGGCAGTCAGTCAACGACAGGACCCCCGTCCCTTTATACTTAATGGGCTTCCGGCGCCTCCGGAGGAATGGAAGACTATTGACCTGGATCAGTTCTGCGGCTTTTTTGAAAACCCGGCCCGGTTTTTCCTCCGAAGACGGTTGGGTATTTATCTGGCGGAAGAAGCCGGAATTCCGGATGAGAATGAACCCTTTGATCTGTCGGGGATCGACCGTTATCAACTCGAACAGGACCTGGTCAAGAAGGTGCTCCGGAAACAGAGTCTCAAAGAATCCCTTTTGGCAATAAAGGCCTCGGGACAACTCCCGCACGGCGCCCCCGGGGAATGGCTGTTTGATCAGACCTGCCAGGGTCTTGATTCTTTTGCCAGAACCGTCCTGTCTTACACGGAGAAAGGGGCTTTTAACCCTCTGGAGGTCGATTTAAGCCTGGATGGGTTCAGGTTGATGGGCCGGATTGACCAAAGATTCCCTGACGGAATCATCCATTATCGTTATGCCAGAATGAGACCTCAGGAACGCCTCCGGTTATGGATTCATCTTCAGGTGCTTAATCTGATGAAGGCCCAGGAGGGACCCTGTCAGGGGATCCTGATCTGCAAGGATAAATCCTGCCGGGTTTTGCCGGCCGAAGAAACGGCTCAATCCTTAAAGACCCTCATCGATCTCTATTGGCAGGGCCTGACCAGGCCGCTTCATTTTTTCCCTTTGTCTTCCTGGGCCTTTGCCGAGTCCATGGAGAAACATGGGGATCCTGAAAAGGCCAAAACGGCCGCCCGTAAAACCTGGGAGGACGAATATGGGCCTGTGGAGAAGAAAAATCCTTATTTCCAGATGTGTTTCGGCCATGGTGATCCGCTGGATGAGGAATTTGAGTGCCTGGCCAGGGAGATTTTTGGCCCCCTGGTTCGGGGCGAAGAAAAAATTTGAACACCGGAAAATTGAAGGAGATCCGCTAAGTGGCCAAGAAAGAGGAAGAAAGCCGGGCCATAAAAAAATTTGACTTGTTAGACAGTCCGCTTACCGGGACCAATCTGATCGAGGCCAGTGCCGGGACCGGAAAGACCTATACCATTTCCGGGCTGTTTCTGCGTCTGATCCTGGAAAAACATTTTTCCGTGGACCAGATCCTGGTGGTAACTTTTACCGTGGCCGCAACCGAAGAACTAAAGGACCGGATCCGCACCAAACTTCGTCAGGCAATTTCGGCCTTCCGTACCGGGGACAGTCCTGATCCGTTTTTAAAAGGCCTGGTCCAGAAAATCCCGAAGGCCCCCAAAGCCATCCGGGATTTAGAGGGGGCCCTCAAAAGTTTTGATGAGGCCCCGATATGCACCATTCATGGTTTCTGCCAGCAGACCCTTCAGGAGAGCGCTTTCGAGAGTGGCAGCCTGTTTGATACCGAATTGATACCGGACCAGGAAAGCCTCAAGAAGGAAATTGTTCTGGATTTTTGGCGGCGCCATTTTTATGAGGCCCCCCTGGAGTTCGTCGGTTATGCCCGGAGCCGGAAATTCAGCCCGGAATATTTTTTGAAATTGCAAGGGAACCGCCTGGCCCACCTGGATTTAAAAATTGTTCCCGAGAGCCGGCCGGTGAAGCTGACTTTCCTCCCGTCTTTTTCCGAAAACTTTAAACGTCTAAAGGAGAACTGGCCGAAGGTCCGGGAAGAGGTCCGGGAAAAACTGGGGGACCCGGGATTGAAGTCCTATCCTGATGTACAGAAGTTAATAGAGGAGATGGATGGATATGCTGCGGCCAATAGCGGCGCCCTCCCGCTATTTGAAAAGTTTGAAAAATTCACCTCCTCCCATCTCCAGGCCAAAACCAGGAAAAACGGCCAGACTCCCGAACATCCTTTCTTCGACCTCTGTGAGGCCTTCCAGAAGACCGCTTGGGCACTTTCTTCTGAAATGGATCAACAGCTTCTTTTTCTCAAAGGAGAACTCTTCCGTTTCCTGAAAGAAGAGCTCCCAATCCGAAAAAGGCGGAAAAACATCCAGTCCTTTGATGACCTCCTGATCCGGCTGCGGGAGGCCCTGGAAAAGACCGGTGGAGATGATCTTCAGGAAGCGACCAGGGGCAAATACCGGGCGGCCCTCATTGATGAGTTTCAGGACACCGACCCGGTCCAGTATGGGATTTTCAAAAATCTTTTCGGCGGAAAAGAGGGCCTTCTTTTCCTGGTCGGGGATCCCAAGCAGGCCATTTACAGTTTCCGCGGGGCCGATCTTTTTGCCTATATGCAGGCCGCCGGGCAAGCCGATTCCCGCTATACCCTCACGGAAAACTGGCGCTCGGAACCCTCCTTGATCCAGGCCGTCAACACCTTGTTTTTAAATAACAGGAACCCCTTTCTCTTTGAAGACATCCCTTTTGTCAAGGCTATCCCCAAAGAACCTGAAAATCAGGAGCTTCTGAAAATCAATCAAAAATCCGAGCCGCCGTTCCAGCTCTGGTTTGTCGATGCGACCAAGGCGGGAGAGTCCGGGAAGCCCC
>JACRBX010000090.1 GCA_016219225.1 Deltaproteobacteria bacterium | reverse complement strand
GGAATGATGGATACCTTCCATTACTTGAAAGAAAGGGAGGAGATCCTGAAGCACATAAAACTGTGTTGGGCTTCCTTGTGGACTTCGAGGGCGACTTTTAACCGTTATCATAAAAAAATTGACCATCATCTGGGGTTGATCGCCCCGATCGTTCAGAAAATGATTAATCCCGAGGTGGCCGGCATTTTATTTACCGCCAACCCGATAACCAGCAGCCAAAAAGAGATGGTCATTGAAGCCAATTGGGGGTTGGGCGAATCGGTTGTTTCCGGCAAATCCATGAACGATTTTTTCTCATTGGATAAAGCAACCCTTAAGATAAAACAAAAGAAGATCGCCAAAAAGACGGTTATGGTTTGCTTTGACGAAGAAAAAGGGGTTGGAAGGAAAGAGATCACTGTGAATCCCGACCTAATGGACAGACCTACTCTCTCGGATGACCAGGTGCAGGAATTGGGTCAAATCGGGATTACGATAGAAGGATTGTTTGGTGTCCCTCAGGACATCGAATGGGCTTACGAAAAGGGAAATTTATTTATCCTGCAAAGCAGAAATATAAAAAATCTTAAAGAAGAATAAGGAGGAAGAAACCCATGGCACAAAGGACTGTTGATGCCCACAATCATTGGTATCCCAAGGAATATCTCGAATATCTCTGCAGCCGGGGGGCCAAGAACTCCCCTAACGGCGTTCACGACGGCGGGACCCATTACCGGATGTGGTATGAGGGTGTTTGTGTGGCCCATATCGACCGAGCCGGTCACTATGATCTGGATGAAAGAATTAAAGACCTCGATAAGGGCGGTTTAGATACCCAGCTTCTCAGCGTCACCATCCCGGGGCCGGAAACCCTGGAGAGAGATATCGGTATTTATTGGGCTCAAAAGTGTAACGATGCCCTTAAAAAGGCCACTGAAGATTATCCGGGACGGTTCTATTTCCTGGCTTCTCTTCCCTATCAGGATCCGGATGAAGCCTGTAAAGAATTGGAAAGGTGCCATCAGATGGGTTGTGTCGGGATTCAGATGTTTTCCAATTTTAATTTTGAACCTATTTTTCTGGAAAAATATCATGGCATTTATGACATGGCCAACAAATATGAACTTCCCATGCTGATGCATCCAGCCGTTCCTATGACCAAAGACGTGATGAACAAAATGCGGCTGCCTTATCAGCTTTGGGGTTACACCCTGGATACCAGCATGGCCGTCCTGAGCCTAATCTTCCAGGGCGTTATGAAGAAATACCCCAAGTTAACCATTGTTCACGGCCATTTGGGCGGCATGGTCCCTTATTTTGTTCGAAGATTACAGGATTCCTATAAAGGCTACGGAAAGGAATGGGGGGTTGTATTGGATGAATCGCCTGATATTACCTATAAAAACAGGGTCTATCCGGATACCACTTCATTCTATCATCCAGCCATGAAGTGCTGCCTGGAATGGGTCGGTCCGGACCACATGTGTATTGGAACCGATTATGCCCATCGGGTCGGTGATCCGGAGGGGGCCATCAAGGCGGTCAAAGAGGTGGGAGAGCAGGCCGGGCTCACACAAGATGAGATTGATCTGATCCTGGGCAAAAATTTGGAAAGACTCTTTAAATTACCGCCCATGAAATAAGAGAAAAAGAAAGATCGATTCCTATGGAAGTGAAATGGTGCGGATTTGATTATGGCCAGTGTATCATGGAGCCGGGAGGGTTAAGGAATCCCCATGTCTTTGGCGATATTTACAAGGGGCTGGGCAAGCCGGAATTAATCCCCGACAAAATCCAAAAATATAGAATCCTCAAGGAGAAATACGGAGATTACGGCCGAATTAAAGAAGGGCATCGGGATGAAATCTATAGTTTCGTTCTGGATAATGATCCTCAAGCCCTCGAACTTTTCAGCCAGAAAGAACAAGAGTACTTGCAGGTTGGAGGGGGCTTGGAAGAGGCCCTTTCTTACCTGCAGGCCCAGGGGATAGAGCTTCAGGTGGTCTCTGAAATGAAAAAGACCCTCGGTCCCGTAGGAACGGATATGGTTTCCCGTTTTTTAAAAAAAAGGGGACTGGTTAAATACTTTAAAGAATTGATTACCCCCCAGGGTAAATTCAATCTGGAAAACGATACCACTGATTTGAAATATAAAGGCCATACTAAAAAAGACGGCAGGATTTATGATGTCCTGGCCCGGGAATTAAGGGAGCGGGGGATCGAACCCCAGGAGGCCGTTATGATCGGGGACAAACCGGAAACCGATATTAATCCGGCTCATGATCGGGGTTTTAAGACCATTCAATATATCGGTTTTATCGATTTAGGGGAGTCCAAAGCCGATCTGGTCATCCAATCCTTTTTAGAACTCAAAACAATCCTCAAAAAGAAGGAATAAATCCGGTGTCGCAACCCAGGCCCAAAATGGTAACGGTTGAATTCGAGGATGGTTCAAAGACCACTGTTGTCTTTGACTCCCTGCCCCTGTCTTTTCAGAAAGAACTTCTGAATCACCCCATTTTTAGCCGCCCCAGCCCTTTCCCTGAAAAGGAGAAATACCTCCTTCTGGAATGGGAAGACGGCTGGAAAGAGGTGATCCGGGTGGATCCGGCCTGTTCCGGAATTAATCGTTATTATGTCATCAGCCGACCCGAAGACCGGGGGAGACTCTCTTTAAACAAACCTGACGGCTATCCGGAACTGATTGAAATCAACCGAAAGCCCTTGCAGCTTATAAGGATTCATTTTGAAGAAACCTTTTCCTTGACGAAAAGCAAATCCCTTCGGGAAGGCAGTAAAACGGATCATTTTTTTCATCTGGAAAAAACAGAGGATGTCCTTTCGGAGACAATTTTGACCCTCAGGAAAGCCATAGAAGGAGATGGGCTGGATCTCCGAAAGCTCAAAGATTTTCCATCCGCCCGGCTTCAGGATGTGGCGGCCAAGATCTGGGCGAAGCTTGGAATCCGGGCGGGTCAACGACAACAGGACCTCTATGATTTTATTGCCGCCTTGGTTCGATTGACAAGGTAATTTCTTCATAAGCCGGTTAACAATTTAATAAAGGAAGTCTGCTATGGAGCTTTTCGAGCCTTATTACTTGAATAATAAGCTTAAACTGTCCAATCGAATCATGATGCCGCCGGTGGTCACCCGGTTGGCCACCGAAGAGGGAAAGGTCACGGAAGAATTAATCAATAGATACCTGCTCTATGCCCGGGGGGGTGCGGGTATTGTTGTCACCGAAGCCGTCTCCGTTAAAAAACAAAAAAGCGGCCAGTTATTACGCTTAAGTGACGATGAATTTATATCAGGACTGAAGGAATTGACCAACCAGGTTCATCAGGAAACCGAGGCCAAGATCGCCCCCCAGATTATTCACTTCCTGAAAATCTCGCGAAGCGGATATCGTCAAAAGGTGGAAGACTTGCCCCTCGAGGAGGTTCAGGAAATCCCCCGGCTGTTCGCCCAGGCCGCTTACCGGGCCCGCCAGGCCGGATTTGATGCTGTTGAGCTCCACTTTGCCCATGCCTACACCATGTCTTCTTTCCTGTCGCGCCATAACCACCGGAAGGACGATTACGGGGGAAAACTGGAAAACCGGATGCGTCTGGCCATAGAAGTTGTCCAGGCCGTGCGTCAGGCTATTGGTGATGATTTTGTCCTTGGCGCCCGGATAAACGGGGATGAATTCACCCTGGGTGGAAACACCCTCAGCCATTCACGCCCTATTGCCTTACGCCTGGCTGAGCTCGGTCTTGACTATATCAGTATCTCGGCCGGGGGAAAGTTTGAAGATGCCATCTCCAAAGAAGGGGAGTCGTTGGATCCCTATACCGGTTACAGTGGAAATCGATCTATGCCCCCGCTTTGGATGCCCGAAAAAGTCAATGTCTATTTAGCCGCTGACATCAAGAAAACCTTAAATCAGGCCGGTTTTTATCCCACGATTATTACCGCGGGAAGGATTCCAACGGCCCAAATTGCCCAGAAGATCATTGAAAATTCCGAGGCGGACATGGTGGCCATAGCCCGTCCCATCCTCTGTGATCCTTTTTGGCCCAAAAAGTCCCAGGAAGGACGGGAAAAGGATATCGTCAAGTGCGTTTACTGCAACAAGTGCCGGGAGGCCGAAGGGGCCTACGAGGAAGTTACTTGCGTTCAGTGGAAAAAGAAAGACGGGAGCCTCCAAATACCAAAACCGTAAATTCGTGGGCCCTTCAATTTTCTTCGCAAGAAGATAGGTGAACACAACTATTTGTAACACTTTAGGTGTTTGAAAAGAACGCGTTGTTCACCGCAAAGCCGCGAAGTACGCAGAGAGAATCATTATTGTACAATCCCGTGAGAGGCGGGATTGTACAAAACAACTCTGGCCTCCGGCCATAATTATGCGGTCGACTTCGTCGACCTAAAACAAAGGCTTCCGTTTGGAAGCCGGCCGAAGGGTAGCGAAAGCTTTTCCTTTCTGTCCTCTCAACAGAAAAGAAAAATTATTTCCCCTTTGCGTTCTTGGCGACTCTGCGGTGAAAATAGTTTTTCAAAAAGCTAAACTGATACAAAACTATTTTATAAAGGCCTTGGTATGAATCTGGATGGTTTTACCCCTTATGATTCAAAAGCAGCCGAAGGGTATGAAAAAAAGCGCTGGTGGTTGGGCCTAACCCTGGGAGATATGCTCGACAAGGCCAGCGATCTTTATCCGGCCAAAGAGGCCCTGGTTGGACAGGGAAAAAGATATACCTACAAGGAACTCCGGTCCCAGGCCGACACCTTGGCTTGCAGCTTGCTTCGATTGGGATTTAACCCAGGGGACCGGGTCCTTCTCCAACTGCCTAACTGGCCTGAATTCGTTATTTCCTATTTCGCCCTGCAAAAAGCCGGACTGATTATGGTCTTGCTGACCATAAACCACACCGCCAGGGAAGTCTCTCATCTGGCCGAACTCACCCAGCCCAGGGGATGGATCGTACCCGATCACTATCGCAAATCAGAATTCTTCCCACTCATTGAGCAGGTTCAAAGTCAAAACCGGTGTTTGCAGCAAATTATTTTAGTGAGTCCCGCCAGGCCGGTAAAAAAGGATGGAAAACTCTGGTTTGATGACCTGGTAACCAGACAGGTATCTTCCTCGGAAATAGAACGCACCCTGGAGGGTGCCCGGCCCGATCCGGGAAATGTTTGCCAGATCTTGCCCTCGGGAGGAACTACCGGTCTTCCCAAGGGTGCCCCACGGACCCATAACGATTATATTTGTAACGTGGAATACACCTCCCGGGCTTGGGATGTCAACGTCACCGATACCTGCCTGGTCACCTCGACCGTTGGACATAACCTGGCCCTGCTGGTCTGTGTAACCGGTCCGCTCTTTCACGGGGCGACAGTGGTCCTGATGGATTCGACCCATCCCCAGGATTTTTGCCGATTGGTCCAGGAAGAAAAGGTGACCTGTACCGGGTTGGTGCCTACCCTGATCAGCCGCATTGTTAATTATGAAGGGCTTGAGAATTATGACTTAAGTTCCCTAAAAAAAATTTATGTCGGGGCGGCTAATAGCCCGCCCGAATTGGTCCGAAGCGTAGAAAGCAAAATGGGTGCCCGGTATATCAATGCCTTTGGAATGGTGGAAGGTCCCTGTTCTCAATCACGTCCTGATGATCCCATAGAAATCCGCTTCAATACGATCGGACGGCCCGTCTGCCCTTATGACCTGTTTATTACCCTGGATCCCGATGGAAATCAGACTCCTCCTGGTGTGGAAGGTGAATTAGCGGCTAAAGGCCCTGGGGTATTTACCGGATACTTCAAAAATCCCCAGGCTAACCAGAAGGCCTTTTCCTTAGACGGGTTTTTCCGAACCGGCGACCTGGCGGTCATTGACGGTCAAGGGATTATCCGGATCACCGGCCGGATAAAAGACATCATCATTCGCGGTGGCGAAAATATTGCCGCCAGGGATGTGGAGGATCTGGTCTCATCTTATCCCGGTGTCGAATACGTCGCAGTGATCGGCATGCCTGATCCGGATCTTGGAGAACAGGTATGTGCCTTTATCAAACCCCTTGCCGGATCAGAAATCACCCTGGAAGAAATCCGTCGTTATCTGGAAAAGATGGGAGCCCCTAAAGCCCATTTGCCGGCCAGGGTAGAGTTGGTATCACTCATTCCCCTGACCGCCGCCGGAAAAGCGGATAAAAAGGTCTTGAAGCAACGCATCGAGGATATAGTAAGAAATGCATTAAATCCCACGCTGAAGGAGTGAAAAATGAAGTTAAAAGGAAAAACAGCCATCGTTACCGGTGGCGCCAGGGGCATAGGGCGCGCTATCGCCTTACGTCTGGCCCGGGAAGGATCCCATATCGGTTTATTGGATATTCAAAAAGAGGCGGCCCAGAAGACAGCCGAGGAGCTGACGGGCTTAGGGGTCGGTGCTTTGGCCCTGGATTGCGATGTAACCGACTATGAGAGGGTCAAAGAAGCGGTAGCCAAGATTCATCAGCAATTCGGGTCCATCGATATCCTTATCAATAACGCCGGCATGGATGTCTCCAGGTTTTTTGTGGATACGGACCAGACCCTCTGGGATAAAATGATTAATGTCAATTACCGGAGCTTCTTAATGACTACCCATGTTTGTCTGCCTTATATGATTCAACAAAATAGCGGCAATATCGTCAGTCTCGGCTCAGATGCCGGAAGGATAGGAAACTCCGGGGAGGTCATTTATTGTGGTACCAAGGCGGCGATTATGGCCAGTTCCAAGGCCCTGGCCAGGGAGTTGGCCCGATATAACATACGAGTTAATTGCGTCAGCCCCGGCCCAGTCCAGACGGACCTTTTAACGGGGTTGCATGAAGGGGAAAAAGGAAAGAAAATCATGGAGGCCGTGGCCAAAATGATCCCTTTGAAACGCCTCGGAGAACCGGAAGATGTGGCCGATGTGGTGGCCTTTTTTGTAAGCGATGACGCCAGATACTTAACAGGACAGGTACTGAGTGTCGATGGTGGTTTGACCATGATCGGGTAATTAAGCCCTCAGGCCCATAGAGGTACCACAAAGCATGAAAAATCGAATATCGAATATCGAATGTCGAATCATGAATATCGAAGTAAGGTTGGTTTTGAACCCGTATTCCGGGACCCGTAACTCGTAACCTGCAACGGTATTTTCGAACTAACGGAAGGAGTATACCATGGATTTCAGCCTTTCAGATCAAATCTTAAAATATAAGCAAGAGGCCAGAGAATGGGTGGAAAAGGTTTTGGATCCCTTGTCGGGACCTTTAGAAGAAGAGGAACGGATCCCTGAAGAATTAGTCGAAGCCTTAAGAAAGGGACGGTTTTTCGGTCTGACCATCCCCATGGAATATGGAGGCCAGGGATGGACGGCCGTGGAATGGTTCACTGTTTTGGAAGAGCTCTCCAAAGCCTATGCCACCGTCCGCTTGATCGCCCATACCATGAACGGGCTTTTTTGGCGCCCCCTGCTCTATTTCGGCACGGAGGAGCAAAAGAAGAACTATCTGCCCAAATTGGCGACCGGTGAAATTTGGGCCGCCAACAGCCTGACCGAACCCGAAGCCGGAACCGGAAAGGATATCAATTCCAAAGCGGTCCGGGATGGGGATCATTACCTTTTAAATGGCCACAAATGGCTCATCACCCTTTTCCCGGATTATACCAAATTGATTTACGCCTTTGCGGCCACGGACGAAGGCGTTACCTCGTTTTTGGTGGATGTTCCCACGGAAGGAGTGATCCTTAAACCCATGCCCAAGATGATGGGATGCATTGGACCACGCCATTTTAACGGGGGGTACGAAAATTGCCGTGTGCCCGCCTCCCAGGTCCTCGGGGAGAAAGGGAAAGGCCTGGACGTAGCCTTTGGGATGCTTCATTTAAGCCGGGTGTCGATTGCCTTTTGCTGTGTTGGCCTGGCCCAACGGATGCTTGATCTGGCGGTTGATTACGCCAAAAAGAGAACTACCTTCGGCAAACGGATTGCCCAGCGCCAGGCCATTCAGAATAACATTGCCCAGATGGGAACCGAAATTCAGGCCGCCCGCCTGTTAGCCTACGAAGCGGCCTGGAAATTTGATGCCGGTCAGGATATCGTTAAAGAGGCGGCCATGGCCAAATTGTTTGCCGAGCAGGTGGCCATTCGCGTTTCTGAAATGGCTCTGCGTATCCATGGGGGGATCGGCTACACCAAGGCCTATCCCATGGAAAGGCACTTCCGGGACGTCCGCTCTTTTCATTTTGAAGAGGGGACTGAAGAGATTCAGAAGCTTTTAATTTCTCGATTTTTGCTTAAATAAAACTGCCGGGTAATTGGCCATTTGACCAACATTTTGAGCAAAAATTATTAACTGGATGGTATAGGAACTTCCTTTTTGGACGCAGATCGACGCAGATTGTCAAGATTTTGAATATAGAATAGTTATCTGCGGGTATCGGCGAAAATCAGCGTCCTAATTTATTAAGCAGTTAACATTTAAAAGGGGAGGGGGATTATGAGCCACAAAGAAATATTGGGGAAAGGGGTTTCACGGAGGGACTTTTTAAAAACAGTAGGCGCTGCCGGTCTGGTGGTTGCCGGGGGTTCCTTGGCGCCATTAACCGCCCGGGCCGAGTCCAGGGACCACATTTTAATCGGCCACCCGACTCCGGCCACCGGTCCTATTGCCGCCTTTGGGGAAACATCGGCCTGGGCCGACAAGAAACTCGTAGAGGAAATCAACAAGGGTGGGGGCATTTTTATTAAAGAGCTGAATAAAAAACTCCCGATTAAAGTCAAACCCATGGATACCGAAAGCAACCCAACCAAAGCGGCCGAGGTGGCTTCCAAATTGATTCTTCAGGACAAAGTTGATTTGATGGTCGTCCTGCACACCCCGGATACGGTCAACCCCGTGGGGGCCATCTGTGAAAGATACCAGGTTCCTTGTATTTCTTCCGTGGCCCCTATCGAACCCTGGTTGACCGGAGGACCTTATAAATGGACCTTCCATTATTTTTGGTCTCTGGACCAAATTATCAACGTCTATACCGGGATGTGGAATGAAAATGCCGGGAGAACCAACAAGGTGGTGGGCGGTCTCTGGCCCAATGATCCCGACGGGACCGTTTGGGCCCAGGAGTTTTCCAAAAAGCTCCAGAGTATGGGTCACAAAGTCATCGATGTGGGCCGCTTTCCTTATGGCATGCAGGATTTCAGCAGCTTTATCAGCACCTGGAAAAAGGAGAAAGTGGATATCCTGACCGGAGTACCCATTCCGCCTGATTGGGCCACGGCCTGGAGACAATGCCATCAACAGGGATTTATACCCAAGATGGCCACCATTGGAAAGGCCTGCCTTTTCCCGGCGGCCATGGAAGCTATCGGCGGAAACCTCCCCCAGGGATTGACTACGGAAGTTTGGTGGACCCCCTGGCATCCCTTCAAATCCTCTTTGTCCGGAAAAACCTGTAAAGCCCTGGCTGACGAATGGACCAAAGATACCAAGAGACAGGCCACCCAGCCCCTGGGATTCGACTATGCCGCCTTTGAAATAGCAGCCGATGCTTTGAAAAGGGCCGGTTCTCTGGATAAAACCAAAATCCGGGAAGCCCTGGCCCAAACCAAACTGGATACGGTGGTCGGACCTATCAAGTTTAATGATAAAAATTATTCATCTACGCCTTTAGTGGGCGGTCAATGGGTCAAGGGAACCAAGTGGCCCTGGGAACTTCAAATCGTTTACAACAAGGAATATAAAAAGATCCCGACCACCGGCAAGCTACTCTTCCCGATCCCCAAATAAAACCTTATGACGGGCCACCCAAAGTGGCCCATTAAATAAACCAGGATCATGGAAGGGATGGAGGTTTTTTCCCAAATGGAAGATAATCGCCTGCTTGTTGTGGAGAACCTGCGTAAAGCCTTCGGTAAACTGATGCCTATTTTTAATCTCAGTTTTGAGGTTAACTCCGGCGAGATCCTGGGCATCATCGGCCCTAACGGGGCCGGAAAAACGACCCTCTTTAATCTTATTTCCGGCCAAATCAAACCCGACAAGGGAACCATCTTCTTTAACAGGGAAAATGTGACCTTTACCCCCGCTTACAAGAAATGTCGTCTGGGCATTGCCCGTACTTATCAAATCCCCCGCCCTTTCCTCACTATGAGTATCTTGGAAAATTTATTGGTTGGGGCAGTATATGGGGCCCGAAGGAACTGTTCCCAATCCAAAAAGACTTGTGAAGATATTCTGGAGATGACCGGTCTTATAGTTAAAAAAAATAGTATTGCCGGCTCCTTGCCCCTCCTGGACCGCAAACGTCTTGAATTGGCCAGGGCCTTGGCCAGTGAGCCTTCTTTAATTTTAGTGGATGAGATTGCCGGGGGGCTGGGCGAAGCGGAAGTGGAAGAAGTCTTGGGGATCATCCATTCCTTGCGTAAGAAAGGCATGACCGTCATCTGGGTCGAACACATTATGATGGCCATGCAAAAAGGTCCGGATCGTCTGCTGGTCCTGAATTTCGGAGAAAAATTATTCTGTGGAACCCCTCAGGAGGCTTTCCAATCCAAGAAGGTTCAGGATATTTATTTAGGGGCCGAAGAGTTATGAATTCCTCCCTTGAAATTCAGAATCTGGAGGTCTTCTATGGGGAATTTAAAGCCCTGACCTCTATTTCCCTGAAGGTTGAAAAAGGCCAAATCGTCTCCATTTTAGGGGCCAACGGGGCGGGCAAATCCACTTTGCTAAAAACCATGGCCGGTCTCCTAAAAGGCAGAGAGGGGAGTATCCATTTTAATGGAATCCAGATAGATCATTTGGAAACCCATCACATTTTGGAATTGGGACTGGCCCTGGTACCGGAAGGCCGTAAGATATTTTCAAATTTGACGGTTCAGGAAAATTTGCTCATGGGTTCTTTCCCCCGCCGGGCACGGAAGGCTCGAAAGATAACCCTGGATAAGATTTTTACCCTTTTTCCGAGATTAAAAGAACGAAGTGCCCAGATGGGAACCGATCTGAGCGGCGGAGAACAACAGATGCTGGCCATCGGCCGGGCCTTGATGTCCCAACCCCGGTTAATCCTTTTTGATGAGATCTCATTAGGATTAAGTCCGATTGTGGTTAAAGTCCTTTTCAGGACTGTGCAAGAGATCAACCGAGAGGGGATGACCGTTGTTATGGTGGAGCAGGATATTAAAAGAAGCCTCAAGGTGGCCAACTATGCTTATATCCTTCAGGAGGGAAAGATTGCCCTGGAGGGCGTTCCTGCGGAATTGTCGGAGGAAGATGTGAAGAGGGCCTATTTCGGCCTTAAAGCCTGACCAAGTGTTTGAGGAACGTTCGTCTGAGACAAACTTAAGGCCAAAAGGCAGGGGCCTCTTTCTTCAAATCCCGCCATTGGCGGGATGCTCCTCAAACATAGTGCTCACATCGCAAAATTCAGAAAGGGATTTTTGCCTATGACGGCCTTCTTTGAGCCTATAATAAACGGGATTTTGCTGGGGGGGTTGTATGCGGTGATCGGCATAGGGCTTTCCCTGATCTTCGGGATTATGCGACAGGTGAATCTGGCCCATGGAGAATTGATGATCCTTTCCAGTTATTTCAGCCTCCTTTCTCTGAAGATTTTGACCGGTTCCCCTATCTGGACGCTTGTCTTCATTCTTCCGGCCATGTTTATTTTTGGTTATTTGATACAGTCTCTTTTATTTAACCGGGTGATCCAAAAAGGAATGGAGCCCTTTTTAATGATTTCTTTTGGTCTCTCCATTATCCTTCAAAATGCCCTGTTGCTTGTTTTCAGGCCCGACGCCCGTTCCTTGAGAACGGATCTGGTCATTAAAAGTTTCAACGTCTTCGACCTCTTTTACATACCGGTCATTTACCTGGTGGATTTTAGTCTGGGTTTATTGGTCCTCCTTCTCCTGTATCTGTTTATGACCCGCACTTATCTGGGGCGGGCTATACGGGCCGCCTCTGATAATTTAACGGCGGTTAAATTAATGGGGGTTAATCCTAAAAGGATTTATGCCCTGGCCATGGGTATTGCGGCCGTCACCGCAGCCGTTTCCGGGTTGTTAGTCGGTATGACTTTTACTTTTTACCCCCATTCGGGGACCCAATATTTGATCATTGCCTTTGCCGTGGTGATTATCGGGGGCTTAGGCAGTCTTCCCGGAACTTTTATCGGAGGAATGATCCTGGGGATTTCCCAGTTGGTCGGGGGGCGTGTGCTCGGACCGGGCCTCCAATTATTAAGCGGCTATATTATCTTGCTCATTATCCTGACTATCCGGCCCCAGGGAATATTGGGAAGGCGGTAGATCTTATTATGAACTCAAACCATATACGAACCATTTTGGTGTTCGTTTTTCTATCCCTGCTGGTTACCTTGCCTCTCTGGTCTTCACGCTATATCGTCAACGTCTTGTTGTTGATCCTGGTTCATGCCACGTTAGCTTCCATGTGGAATCTCCTGGCCGGCTATTCGGGAATGATTTCCCTGGGACAACAAATGTTTGTCGGAATCGGCGGGTACACCCTGGCCGTATTATCGGTTTTTTATGGGGTTCCTATTGTTATAAGTGTATTTTTAGGGGGGCTTGTTTCTGCTGTCCTGGCCTTGTTTATTTCTCTGCCCATTTTTAGGATGAAAGGGGTTTATTTTGCCATAGGAACCTGGGTCATCGCCGAGGCGTTGGGTATCTGCTTCAGCAATTGGGGGTACGTCCGCTATGGAATGGGAATGTTTATCCACCCGGCCTACAGACTTTCGATGTCTGTTGTTTATTATGCCGCCTTGATCATGGCTATCGGCGCGATCTCTCTTATTTACCTCTTGCTCCGGTCCAAATTGGGGCTGGGACTGATGGCTATCAGGGATGATGATGTGGCTTCCGAGGCCATGGGGGTCAATATCTTCCTTTGCAAATTTACCTGTTTCTTACTCAGTGCCTTTGTTTCAGGAATGGCGGCCGGAATCTTATATTTGAATGCTATTTTCATACAGCCCTTTGAAGCCTTCGGCATCGGCTGGACGGTAAAACTTTTATTTATTGTGATTATCGGAGGAATTGGTACGATTGAAGGTCCCCTGCTGGGGGCCGCCATTTACGTGCTCCTTCAACAATTTCTTTCGGAATATGTGGGCTACAATATGATTATTCTGGGCGCGATCACCATCACGGTCATCCTCTCAGCACCCGAAGGGATAATCGGAACTTTTCAGAAAAAAATTGGTTTTGAATTGTTTCCCTTACGGAGAAAATAACCGAGGGCTTTCCCGGCGCAGGAAGAATTGCCTGGGCCATTGCCGATACAGGAAAGAAAGGGAGGTAAAGAACCATGTTAGACCGAAGCATCTCATCTTTAAGGACATTGAGACCCAACACCGATTTTGACAAGTCCATCTTCTGGTTTCGTGATGATTTACATCAACCCTATGCCATTACCCCCATGGGTATGACCACTATCCAGGCCCACCATGCCTGGGGGTACCATGTGGCCGCGGCCACCACCCAGTTGCCGCCCTCCAAAGGAGGCCATGTCAAGATCTATAAGGGGAAAGTCTACATCGGCTTCGCACTGATAGACGACCCGGAAGAAATTGCCCAAAGGGGTCCGGCTTTCGGGGCACTGATCGATAGGTGCATCGATCACTGGGATGAATACTATCAAAAACATATCAAAGAAGTCATCTCCAACCTGGATACCCTCAATGGGGTGGATACGGATAAATTGATCTTACCGCATCTCCTGGAACATTTGAAAAGAGCGGAAAAGCTGAATAGAAGAAATTGGGAGATCCACTTCATCCTGATGTACCCGGCAGATGCCGTCTATTTCGCCTTTGAGGATTTCTGTAAAAAACATGGCCTGGAAGAAAAAAATTTTGTCATCATGTTGAGGGGGTTTGAAAGCATCGCCACCCAAACCGACGAAGAGCTCTGGAGCCTGGCTCAATTCGCCGAAAGGTGCGGGATCAAGGACCTCCTGCTCGGGACCAACGCGGAAGATTTAATGGAACAGTTAAATAAAACCGGGGATGCCAAACCCTGGCTTGAAAAATTTCAACGCTTTTTATCCATCTTCGGCAATCGAGTGGTGGCCGCCCATCTGGATGTGACTACACCCACCTGGAAAGAAGACCCGGTTCCGGTGCTGGACACTATAAAAGGCTATTACCCACGCATGGAAACAGGGTGGGATTTTTATGCTTCCAAACAGGAAATTTATAATCAAAGGGATAAGGCCATCAAAACTTTTGACGAAGGATTGGAAGGGGAGGAAGAAAAACGGCAATTCCAACGATTATTGAAAGCCGCTCAAGGGGTTTATGCCTTTCAGGAAGACCATGGATTTTATATCGACCAGGGATCTACGGCGGCGTTGCATTATGCCATTACGGCCTGCGGAAAGCGGCTCTTTCGCCGGAGGCTCGTTGAGCAGATTGAGGACGTCTGTTATTTAACCTACCATGAATTGGTCGAAGTGATGGAGGCCCTGGTCTGTAATGAGGAAATTGCCCAATATCATTACAGCGCCTTGATCCCTAATTTGGTCCGGGAGAGAAAAGAAGATACCAGGATGGCCGTTGATTCGGACGCACCCCTGACCATTGGCAATGTTCCTGAAAAAATGACCGATCCGATCGGCATCAAGGTATTCGGAATTATCGATGATATCCTCCATCCCAAGGGGGAAAGAGAAATCGAAAAACGATTGGAAGGGTTCCCCGGGGCTTCCGGCATAGCCGAAGGACGGGCCCGGGTGGTCCTGGACTATAAAGATTTTCAAAAGGTCAAGGCCGGAGAAATCCTCGTTTGTCCCTACACCGGCACAGCCTGGACCCCTCTTTTCGTTAAAATTGCCGGTGTCGTCACCGATACCGGGGGGATGTTAACCCATGCGGCTATTGCCGCCCGGGAATATAACATTCCAGCCGTGGTCGGGACCTGGAATGCCACCCGGTCGATCAACGATGGAGATTTAATCAGGATTGACGGAAACATAGGAATCGTGGAGGTCTTGGAAAGGGCGAAAGAGCGTTAACCCCGGACTGGATTATTATGGCTTTTTATGAATTTGAAGGAAAACGGCCTCGGGTCGATCTTAAAACCTTTGTGCATCCGGAGGCCGTATTGATAGGGGATGTCCAAATTGAAGCCGGTTGTTACCTCGGGACGGGTGCTGTTCTTAGGGGTGATATAGGCATCATTCGGATCGGCGAAGGTTCCAACGTCCAAGAAAACGTAATCATCCATACTTTTCCGGGAAAGACCACCCGACTCCACCGGGAAACGCATATCGGTCATGGCAGTATCCTCCATGGCTGTGAAATTCACAGCCAGGTCCTGGTAGGGATGGGGGCGATCATTGCCGATGGGGTCACTATTCATTCCCGCTGCATTATCGGCGCGGGGTGCTTTGTCCCCTTTAATAAGGAAATTCCTAAGGGAAGTCTGGTCATAGGTTCTCCCGCCAAAATTGTTCAAGCATTGAGTCCGGAACAGATAGTGCAAATCAGAGAAGGTCTGGCCTTTTACCAGGTATTGGCGCAACGGTACCTGGCCTCTTTTAAAAAAATTGGTTAGATTATGGAAACCGGTAAGGTACCTATTTATCCCATGAAGGATGGCGCGGGCATGTCCCTTTTAGAAGCGCGGAAGTTGGCCAAATCCTTTGGCGGTCTCACTGTGATTGCCGATATCTCCTTTACGCTTAAGGGCGGGGAGACGTTGGGCATCATCGGGCCGAACGGCTCGGGAAAGACCACGTTGTTCAACATGATATCCGGTTTTCTCAAACCGGACAGGGGCACCCTGACCTTTTTGGGTGAAGATATAACGAACCGGGATGCTTCCAGCGTTTGCCAAAAAGGTATAGCCAGGACGTTTCAGATTGTCAGACCCTTTCTCCAGTTGACCACGCTGGAAAATGTGGCCGCCGGAAGGGCCTACGGCAGTGAGCCGGCCAGGAGGCTCAAAGAGGCGCTAAAAGAGGCGGCAGAGATACTGGACCTGGTTGGATTGGGGAATAAAATAAAGGTTCCGGCCGGCCGGCTCACCCTTATCGACCGGAAAAGGCTCGAAATAGCCCGGGCCCTGGCGACAAGGCCTAACCTCCTTCTGTTGGACGAGGTTTTTGCCGGGTTGAATCATACCGAGGTAGAAGAGGCCCTTCGCCTTATCGCAACCATCAAGACCCGCGGTATTACCCTGATGATTGTTGAGCATGTGATAAAAGTAATTCTCGGTGTTTCAGACAGGGTAATCGTCATTAGCTCGGGCGGCAAAATATTTGAAGGCTTGCCCCGGGAGGCCATAGAAGATAAAAAGGTTTGCGCAGCCTATTTGGGAGAAAATTTCTGTGCTTAGGATAGAGCAGGTTGATGGTTATTATCTGGATTTCCAGGCCTTATGGGATATTTCGCTGACCGTGGAAAAGGAAGAGATCGTCGCCCTTATCGGGTCCAACGGCTCAGGGAAAAGCAGCGTGCTTCGAGCTATATCCGGTTTTTTGAAACCGGAAAAAGGGACGATCACGATAGAAGGCGAGCAGATCCAAAAGATGCCGCCCCAGGACAGGGTAAGGCTGGGGATTTCCCTTGTGCCGGAAGGCCGCCGACTCTTTCCAGAGATGACGGTGCTTGAGAACCTTGAAATGGGCGCCTATATTAAAAGTGCGCGAAAGGCTAAAGAGGAAACCCTGGAGTGGGTCTTTCAGACCTTTCCGAGACTCAAGGACAGGACCGGGCAGACAGCCCGTACCTTGAGCGGGGGAGAACAACAGATGTTGGCCATTGCCCGAGGGCTGATGTCCCGGCCTAAACTCCTGCTCGTGGACGAGGTTTCCCTGGGGCTGGCGCCCATCATTGTGCAGAGCATCTATAAAACCCTCCAGGAAATAAACCGGACACTGAACATGACCATACTCCTGGTTGAACAAAATGTGCGAATGGCCCTGGACGTAGCCCACAAAGGATATGTAATAGAAAATGGGCGCATTGTCGGCCAGGGAACGGCCCAGGAACTTCTAAACGATGAACAGGTAAAAAATGCCTATCTGGCTCTGAGCTAAAGGATATGGTCATTACCCTTCAAATTCTTTTATACGGCCTGATTAACGGGGCCCTTTACGGATCGGTCGGTCTGGGGCTGTCACTCGTTTTCGGGGTCATGAGTTATTTGAACGTAGCCCATGGCGCCCTCATCATGGGGGCCGCTTATACCTGTTTCTGGCTCGTCCATCTGTTGAAGATAGATCCCTTCCTGTCGGTAGTGATCATAGCCCCGGCCTTTTTTATTCTGGGTCTCGTCCTTTACAAAATCCTATTTAATCCCCTTAAAGGGTTTTCCGAAGGTCAGAAGACCAAAAATTCCCTTTTGATATCTTTCGGACTTCTCCTGATCCTCTCCAACCTGGCCACCCTTCTCTGGACAGCCGATGAAAGGGCCGTAACCCCGGATTATGCCGGACTGGTCTTACAGGTTTTCGGCCTGCGCATACCCTATATCGGTATCGGCGCTGTCAGTTTTGCCGTGCTGGTCACCATTCTCCTCGACCTCTTTCTGGCCAGGACTTATTTCGGCAAAGGCATTCGGGCCGCATCCCAGGACCACGAGGCCGCTGCCATGATGGGTATCAACGTCGAACTCACCTATCTGGTCTCCTTCGGAATCGGTGTGGCTCTGGCTGCCGTGCCGGGCGTCATGGTCTCTTTATCCTCCTTCAACCCGGCGGTCTCTTTTGAGTTGACCAATAAGGCCCTGGTGGTGATCATCCTTGCCGGAGTTGGAAGCGTTTACGGGGTCCTGCTGGGCGGTTTATCCCTCGGTATTGCCGAGGCTATTGGCGTTCTTTTTCTTGGAGCCGCCTACCGTGAGGTCATCGGTCTGGTGCTTTTTGTATTTTTTCTTCTGCTCCGGCCCCAGGGGTTGATGGGGAGAAAGTCCTGATGGCAAGCCTAAATAACAAATCCCTAATGATTCTTGCCGGCTTTATCGGAGCCATTGGCCTGGTACCGATTTTTATAAAAGGCGAATATATTTTGAACATCCTCTTCCTGCTATGCTTATATACCATACTCTCCCATAGCTGGAACATTCTCGGGGGGTATTGCGGTCAGATCAACCTGGGCCAAGCCGCCTTTTTCGGCATGGGCTCGCTGTGCTGTCGCGCCGTCTGGGTAGCAGGCTGGCCCTTCCCTATAGCCTTGCTGTGCGGAGCACTGTCGGCCCTCATTTTGGCCTGCCTGATCGGCCTGCCGACCTTGCGATTGAGGGCCCATTACTTTTCCATCGGCACCCTCGGGGTAGCCATGATTGCCTCGATTACCGTTCAGAATGTACTGCCCGGGGTGGACTTCTTGCCCGCCGATCTGATGTCGGGATACAACCCGGTAACCCGGTTTTACGCTGCCTTCGTAGTGGTCATACTGACTATCGCCGGCGTATACGGGATTAATCATTCCAAATTGGGGCTGGCCATGCTCTGCGTCCGCGAGGATGAAGAAGCAGCTGCAGCGACGGGTATCAACGTGGTCAAATTCAAGGTGATCGCCATGGCCCTCAGCACCTTTATCACCGGATTGGCCGGAGGGCTGTTTGCCTATTATTATGTGAGCTACTATTACTATGTCCCCTTTGACCTCGTCTGGTCCTTCGACCCGGTGCTGATCGTTTTCATCGGGGGAGCAGGCACCATTGCCGGACCGATCATCGGTGCTGTCGGCTATGTCATCTTGAAGGAGATCTTTGCCATCAACCTGGGCCAGATCAATGTGCTCATCTTTGGGGTCGTATTTATCCTTATCGTGCTTTTTCTGCCTGGAGGTCTTGTGGGGATGGCGACAAAAGGCAGACAAAGCTCTAAAAAGTGCTGAGTCAAGTCACATGGCAATGCTAAAAAAGCAGGTATTAAAAAAAGGAGGAGAAGATGAAAAAAAAGAGGTCGATTGGAAAGTCATTGTTGATTGCCGTTTTGCTGTTGTCGGCGGTCCTTTTCACTTACACGGCCAGTTTCGCCCAGCCTGCCCCTCAGAGCATCAGGATCGGCACGGTAGTGCCTTTGACCGGCCGGATGGCTTCGGGGGGAAAGGATTTGAAAGCGGGATATGAGATCGCCGTGAAGCACATCAATACTAATGGCGGGGTTATGGTGAAAGAGCTGGGGAAAAAACTGCCCATAGAGTTGATCGTGCTGGATGATGAATCTGACCCGGTAAAAACGACGGCGAGACTCGACAAGCTTTATTCTGTTGATAAAGTCGTGGCTTACATGGGCGGGTATTCATCGCTGCTCAATGTGGCCGGATTGTCTGCGGGCGAAAAAAATAAGGTGCCCTGGATCGGCGTGACCATCGCTGTTGAAGGCCCATTCAAGAGGGGATTCAAGTACATCTTTGCCCCTTTTTCCATGAGCAGCGATCAGGTGAAGGCCTTCTTCGACCTCTTGGATTCGATCCCCAAGAATGAGAGGCCTACTAAGATAGCCTACTTTGAAGAACAGAGTGACTGGGGGTTGGAGTCCGGAAAATATCTGCGTGAGCTGGCCAAGGCAAAGGGTTACGCTGTTGTGGTCGATCAAAAGTTTGCCTCCGCCGCCAATGATTTCTCTTCCCTTGTCCTGGCGGCTAAAGCAGCCGGAGCAGATGCCCTGTACTCTGTTCCCACACCGCCGCAGAGCATGGTTCTGGTCCGCCAGATGAAACAGCTCGACTATGCTCCTAAAGTGACTACCCTGATAAGAGGGCCGGACCTGACCACCTACTGGGATGCCCTGGGGGCGGACGCAAACTACATCCTCTCTGACGGCAACTGGCAGGAAAATATGCCCTATCCCAACAACAAAAAATTGGTCCAGGACTACCACGCCGCTTTTCCCCAGGAGAAAAATATAGGCCTCCCGGTGGGCGCAGCCTATGCGGCGGTGCAGATTCTGGCCGATTCCATAGAAAGAGCAGGGAGCCTGGACAGAGAGAAACTCAGGGCGGCCATAGGGGCCACCAATATGGTAACCGTCCGCGGGCCGGTGAAATTCAGATCCAATGGGACCGGGATCGTCAAATATGGGTTGCGTCAATGGCAGAACGGCAAGAATGAGCTCGTCTCTCCGCCTGATGTTGCCACAGCCAAATTCCTCATGGCGTCACCCTGGAACAAGAGATAGGCAGAGGGAAGCGATTCCTGGACCGGGAAGGGCGAGGGGTCATGATCCTTTCGCCCTTCCCGGTTTGATGAGGACGCCGATACCCGCCGATAACCATTCAATCCGCTCTTTATATAAAACCTTCATGCCGCCTGAAGCGGGCACCACGAGGTGGATTACTCCGAACTCCCTACTCCGAACTTATTTTTGTGTTAATCCCGGCAATCTGCACGATCTGCCCTCTGCCGATCCGAGTTCATCTGCGTCCAATATCCCCCAATGCCTCTTTGACCTTTTCAGGCGTTGCCGGCAGGTCCCGGATACGGGCCCCGCAGGCATTGGCAATAGCATTCATAATGGCCGGGGCCGTGGGCGCATCGGCATATTCCGCCGCGCCCGAGGCCCCGAAAGGGCCTTTCTCCCTGGGGATGTTCAGGGTGATCACCTTCATCCGGGGGGTGTCCTTGGCCCGGGGGATCCGGAATTTGGCAAAACTATCGGTGTCGTTGTAAACAAACTCCTCGGTCAAGGCATAGCCCAGGCCCATCACGATCGCCCCCTCGATCTGCCCCTCCACAATCTGCCGGTTGATTACCGTGCCCAGATCATTCACCGCCGTCACCTTCAACACCTTTACCTTGCCGGTCTTCACCTCCACGGCCACTTCCGCCATCTGGACTCCGAAGGAGTATGTCTCCCAGGGTACGCCATGACCATTTTGGGGATCCAACTTGGTCGTTTCCGGCCGGTTGACCGCCTTAAAGAGGATGGGCAAACCCTTGGCTTTCATTTGTTCATAACTGTGGGCCCCGTTACCCCCCATGGTTTTTTTCAATTCCTCGACCGCCATTTGGACCGCCCGGCCCGAGACATAGGTCTGACGACTGCCCGCGGAAAAATTACCGTCGGGTGTGAATCGGGTATCGGTGGTGCAAATCAGGACCCGTTCAAGGGGAAAGCCCATGGTCTCGGCCGCGATCTGCCAGAAAAGCGTTTCTGCTCCCTGGCCCATGTCGGCGGCACCGATCCAAATCTGCAGCCGGTCATCCGGCAACAGCTCGGCCCAGGCTTCGGATTGATCGGGGGCGCTGCGGCCTGGCCCGAACCAGATGCCGGCCAGTCCGACTCCGCGTTTCACCCCGTCGTCTCCATTATTTTTCGCCTCTCTCAGGGCCTGAAGGTAAAGAGGCCGCAGGGTTTCCAAACATTCCCGGAACCCAAAGGCGCCCACCAGAGTCTGCCCGCAGATGGTTACATCGCCCGGGACAAAGGCATTCTTGAGACGCAGTTCCAGCGGGTCGATTTCCATTTTCAAGGCCAGTTCATCAATGGCCGATTCGAGGGCGAAAATCGTTTGGGGTACACCGAACCCCCGCATGGCCCCCCGGACGGCCGTGTTGGTGTAAACCGCTTTTCCCAGAAGATGGGCCTGGGGAAACCGGTAGGGCCCGCTGGCATGGGCCAGACCCCGGGTGGTGACGCTGTTGGAAAAAGACTTGTAGGCCCCGCCATCGACTAACACCTCACCTTGCAGGCCGGTAAAAGTGCCGTCCTTCGCGGCCCCGATTTTCAGGTCCAGGTAAAAGGGATGCCGCTTGGTCGTGGCCTGGAAGGTCTCCTTCCTGGTATAGACCAGCTTCACCGGCCTCTTCAGTTTCCAGGCGGCCAGGCCCAGAAGACCGCCGACCGAGACGTCCAGATGCCCGCCGAAGGCGCCTCCCATGGACGGTTGGATCACCCGCACCTGGTCGATGGAAAGTCCGATGGCCCCGGCGATTGTTTTCCGATGGGCGTGGATATTCTGGCTTCCCGAGATAATCACCAGTTGGCCGTTTTCATGGATAAAAGCGATTCCCGTATCCGGCTCGAGGTAGGCATGATCAACCGTCTGGGTCGTATATTTCGCCTCGACGGTAAAATCGGCCTCCGCGAAACCCTTTCCGGCCTCACCAAAAATAATCGGCTGTTGAAAAAACAGGTTACCCCGGTCGTCATGCACCTTCGGGGCCCCCTCCCGCAGCGCCTCCCAGGGGGTCAGCACCGGTTCCAGCGGCTCGTAGACCACCTGGATTAAATCAAGGGCCTGTAAGGCCTCCCCCTCGGATAGGGCCACCACGGCGGCCACGGGGTCCCCTATAAACCGGACCTTGTCCTTACAGAGCAGCGGCTGATCGTCCCCGGCCATCTTCAGGATATTGGTCCCGCCCACATCCTCGGCCGTCAGGACCGCCACCACCCCGGCGGCCTGCCCGGCCTCCCTCTTGTCTATTTTTAGAATTCGGGCCTGAGGATGAGGGCTCCTCAAGACCTTCATGAAGCAGCAGCCGTCAACAGCGATATCATCAGCGTAGAGGGCCGTACCGGTAGCCTTCTCTAAGGCATCGATCCGGACCACCGGTTTTCCGATGAGTCCTCCTTCTGTTTTGAGAGAAATGGGACCTGTTTCCCCTCTCAGGACCGAGGCCGCCAATTCGACGGCCTCGAAGATTTTCTGATAACCGGTACAGCGGCAAAGATGGGGTTGGAGGGCCTTTTCAATTTCCGGCCGTTCGGGTCTCGGGTTTTCATCGAGGAGGGCCTTGGAACGGAGGATCAGGCCCGGTGTGCAGAACCCGCATTGAATGGCCCCGGCCCTGGCAAAGGCCAGTTGCAGGGGATGGGGTCGGTCAATCGTGCCCAGACCTTCGATGGTGGTCACCGACCGTCCCTGCACCTTGGATACGGGCACCCGGCAGGCCAGCGTGGCCTTTCCGTCCAACAGCACCGTGCAGGTGCCGCAATATCCCTCCGAGCAACCCTCTTTGGTTCCAACCAGCTTCAGGTCCTTCCGAATCACCTCTAAGAGTTTCTTTTGAGGATCGGTAATTACCTTCCTTCGGACCCCGTTAAGTCGGAAACTTATCTCCTGCATGGTACCCCCCAAATCATATTTTCAAACGCCTGTTGTTAGTGGAAACATCCGAGGGCGGCTGTGCTACATAAACAAACCTTATTTTCGAACTAATATTTTGGGGCCGGCAGCCCATGGTCTTCGGCAATGAGTTTATAACAGTTATAACTCGAGCCCCGTCCGATGCCCGGCCCGCCATAGACGCCGGATGAGCACATATAGAGGTCCTTGACAAAGGTCCGATATCCCCCGGGGACCCCCCTGAAACGACCATTTTGAACACCGCTGCAGTTGCCTTCGCACCAACCTCCTTCCTTCATGTCCAGGTGTGTGTCCTGGATATCGACCGGGTTGGTGATGCGGTGAACAATCAGGTTGTCTTTGGTCATATTGGGAGCATACTCCGCCCAGCGCTCGAACAGCACGTCCACAAATTCCAGGGTCATCTGTTTCCATTCCTTCCGGGAAAACAACCGGGCCGGACAGGTGAACTCTTCGACATGCAGGGAATGCTTCCCCTCAGGCACCCGGCTGGGGTCCCAGATGCTGTCGGGGGCCGTCAGGATGAACATCTTGGAGGGCATGCCGAAAAGGAAAATCTCATGCATGTACTTGTCTTCCATGAACCCGAGATCCTTGGGGGCGAAATAAGTGCGGGGGGTGGCGTTGACGTCGGGGTTATCCCTGGCGGCTTTGTACTGCGGCAGTTCGTGGACCCCCACCGTTCCCCAAAAAAGCTCGCCCCGGTCGAACTGGTAGACCCGGGCCTTCCGCTTCATCTCTTCTGTGATCCGGTCTTCGCCGATCAACCTTAAAAAGAGCTGCGGGGAGGCATTGTCCGACACCACCATTTGCCTGGCGGAAACCTCCGTGCCGTCCATGAGCTTGATGCCCGCGGCCCGGCCGTTTTCGATCAGGACTTTTTGGACTTCGGAATTCAGGGTATACTCTATGCCGAGCTTCTTTCCGGCGGAAACCAGGGCATTGGTGATGGCCTGGGTGCCGCCCTTGGCAATGGCGGCCGGTTCCCAGCCCAAGGTCAGATGGATGGTGGCGATGGCAATGGCGATACCGGGAATATCATCGGGAAAACAACCCCAGGAGGTGAGAAATCCCCTCAAAGTTAATATGCGCAGCTCATCACTTTCGAAGAAATAACGGGCTAATTGCTTACAGGTCATAAACTGCATGGGGAGATCCAGGCCGCTTTTAGGATCGTCAAAAAGCGCTTCCAGGGGGTCTGGTACTCCCCAGGGAGTGGGAGGCGAATACCGATACTTATGGTAAGCGACTCGCCACTTATCTTTATATTTTTCGGTCAGATCGAGATAGGTCTGCGCATCGGTTTTGGAAAACCGGGCGATCTGATCGTAAGTCTTTCTAACATTTCCTTCATTAAACCGTGATTCGCCCGTCATGGGATCGATCACCGTAAAGGCCGCATAAGCCACGTAACTGGTCTCGTCATCAAAGATGATGGCTTCGTTGGTGTCCGGGAAGGTGTATTCCAGTCCTTCCTCTCGAAGATTGAATTCCTTATAGGCTGGGTGGCCGTAGTAGCGGGTAAAATGGGCGCAGAAATTCCCGCGAAATCCGGGAGCGGGGAGGTCTTCCGTGACCGCTCCGCCACCCAAATGATCCAGGCGCTCAAAGACCCCGACCTTCAGGCCTGCTTTGGCCAGGTAAGGAGCGATGGTCGTTCCGTGATGTCCTCCTCCGATAATTACCGCATCGTAAACTTTGTCAGCCATTTCGTTACCTCCCTCATTTTGATAATATTAAATTTTAAAAAATCTGTTTTCACCGCAAAGACGCAAAGATCGCAAAGGAGAAATAATTTTCCTTTCTGTTGAGAGGACAGAAAGGAAAAAGCTTTCGCTAACCTGCGGTAATTACTTGGCCGGAGGCCTAATGGGTTTGGTTCAATCCCGCCTCTCACGGGATTGAACCAAAATGGTTCTCTCAGCGTCCTCAGCGTCTTTGCGGTGAATAAAAACCCTTTCATATTCGGGCGCCACTGCACTCATCCGATTTCTTTGAAAACAGCGGCCAGCTTGTCCGCCTTATCTTCAGGCGATGCCCCTTCTATAAACGCACACTCCCGCCTCATGTCCGGGGGCGGTGACAGCTCGATAAGTTGCACCTTCTTAAGGATTTCCAGGTCAGTGACCAGGTCCTTGGACCCCCATTTCGGTATGGGGATGGGCCGTTTCAGGAGGCCCATCATCCTGGTTCTGGAAACGTAGCGCAGCTCCCCCACCTCATTACTCACCGTAACCAGGGCCGGCAGTCCTGCCTCGACCACCTCATAGCCCACGGGGATGGTCTTTTCCACCAGCACACGGCCATCGTCCACCTTTATCGAACGGGCCAGGCTGATGGTCGGAATGCCCAGCATTTCAGCGAGGATCAAACCTACTTGCCCGGAGTCCCAGTCTCCCGCCTGTCTCCCGGTCAGGATAAGATCATACTCGCCGATCTTCTGGATCGCCCGGGAAAGCACGTAGGCCACGGAATTACTGTCAAGCCTCTCGAAGGCCGGATCTTCAATAAGGATCAAGGCGTCGGCCCCGGCGGCCAGGGTCTTTCGCAGGACCGTATCCGAAACCTTCCGGCCCAGGCTCAAGACGGTTATCTTTCCCCCCACCTCTTCTTTTATCCTGATGGCCGCTTCCAGGGCATTTTCATCGTAGGGGCTGATCACATCCGGGGCGTCGACGATGACCTCTTTTTTCTCCACGTTGACCGTAACGTTTGAGAAGGGCGCCTCCGGATCGGGAATCTGTTTGGCACAGACAATGATGCGTATTTCTTTCATGATCACTCCTCCAATTTCTTTACCAAAGCCGGTATGAGCACCTTATAATCTTCCACAACGCCGTAATCGGCGACTTTAAACATATTGCAGCCGGGGTCCGTATTGATGGCAATGATCTTCTTGGACCTTATCATACCCACCAGATGTTGAATGGCTCCCGATATCCCGACGGCCACATAGATATCCGGGGCAATGATCGAACCGGTCAAACCGACCTGGTGGTCGGAGGACAGCCAGCATTTATCAACCACCGGTCGGCTGCAGCCGACCATGGTCACATTCCCGGAGGATTTGTTCAGGGCCGCGGCCAAGGCTTTAAGCATGTCAAAATCCTCTTTCTCCACGACCCCTCTTCCCCCGGATATGACGACATGGGCCTTGTCCAGTTCAACAACTTCTTCCGGGACAATCTTCAACGACCTGACCTTGATGATCGATTCATCGAGATCGGGAACCAGGTCCACCAATTCACTCCGGGTATCGACTGGTTCCATGGGCTCAAAGATATTTTTCCTGACGGTGACCATCTGAGGAAGGCCGGCGCACTTCAGGGCGGCGATGGCGTTACCCCCGTAAATAGGCTTGGTGCGAATAAGAAGGCCGTCCTGGGGATCGATCTTGAGGCCTATGCAATCCGTGGTGAGCTCCGTTTTCAACCGGCAGGCCAGCCTGGGGGCCACTTCCTTTCCCACAAACGAGTGGCTGGCGAGAAATATCCGGGGGCCGATTTGCCGGCATAGCCACTCCAGGGCCCCCACCCAGGCGTCAGGTTGAAAACCTGAAAGCATTGGGTGCTCCAGTCTGTAAATCTTCTTCAGTCCGTAGGAGGCCACCGATTCTGCTAATGATGGGGTTTCATGGCCCACCACTACGGCTGATGTGTCGATACCCAACTCCTTAGCCAGGTCGCTTCCCCCCCGTATGAGTTCCAGGGTTGTCTTATCCGGCAATCCCTCTTTGGATTCAACCAACAGTAAAAGCTCATTCATGGTAACAAAACCTCTCTATTTCTGATGGATTCATTGCAGGTCGTCATTCCCGCGCAGAGCCTGTCCTCGAATGCCTTAATCGGGGACGGGGATCCAGGTCGGCCTGCCAATGAAAAAACTGGATTCCCGTTTCCACGGGAATGACGAAAATGGGCGCATTCGTACTCTTTACGAACTTGTCGTTTCTGATTGTTTTTATCCATGCTATTTTATTATCCCTTCAGGGGACCAAGTTCCATCAATGGAAAGTACATCCCAACCCCGGCTATTTTCTTCCTATTCCAATGACTGCAACACCAATTCATTAAGATCCATGACCTTCAGTTGCCCTTCCAAGCCGACGGTCTTTAAGGCATCTTCCAGCATGATGAGACATAAAGGACAGGCGGTGATCAGGACCTCCGCCCCGGTTGCCCGGGCTTCTTTAATCCTTATTTCACTCATTCTGGCCTCACCCCGCAATTCCGACCCTTGCCACATCCTTCCCCCTCCGCCGCCGCAGCAGAGGCTGTCGGCACCATGGTGGGTCATCTCGATCAGTTTCAGGCCGGGGATGGAGCGAATAATTCCCCGTGGCTCCTCAAAGATGCGATTGTGACGTCCGAGATAGCAGGGATCGTGATAGGTCACGGTAAGATTGACAGACTTTTTTAATTTAAGCTTCCCCTGGGCGATCAGTTCCCTTATGACCAAAGGATAGGGTCTTACGCCGAATTGCCGCCCCGAATATTCGTTGAGAAAGTTGTGGAAGCAATGGGGAGAGGAGGTCACCACTTCTTCGATGCCGTACTGGTCAAAAAGCTCCTGGCAGTTTTCCTTCTTCTCCTGAAACAGACCTACTTCTCCGACTACCCGGGCGATGTCCCCGCAGCAGGGCTCCTTGTCGCCCAGGATCCCGAAGGGGACACCGGCCTGTTTCAGAATACTCGTGAAGGCCTTGGCTATTTCCTGGGCCCGGGCATCATAAGACGTCGTGCAGCCCACAAAGTAGCAAAGGGGTTTCTCATCGCCTCCCCTGGTCAGCACAGGAACATCCAGGCCTTTGGCCCAGGCCGCCCTGTCCCTCTTGGAGGCCACCCAGGGATTCTCGTAATTAAAAAGCCTTTCCAGGGTCTGGTTCATCAAGTCGGGCACATCTTTCCCCTCTTCGATCAGCAGGGTCCTTTTTTTGGAGACCACTTTGAAGGCCGCCCCGTAAACCGGGCAGACTTCCAAACAAGCGGCGCAAGTGGTACAGTACCAAGCCGCCTGGCTGTCTATAGGCTGCTCCTGGTTTAGAAAGCGGACGTCTCCGATCGGAGAATGTTCCTGCCAGAGGGCTCGTCGCTGGGCTTGGACAAAATCGCGGGGCGCGAAAGGCTCACCGGCACCGGCCGAGGGACAGACCTGGGCGCAGCGACCGCAGCGCATGCAGGCATCAAAAAATACGACCTCGCCGATATCCGCTGCTTCCTCGCCATCCTCAACCGATAAAGATATTTCGCTTGGTTCCCCAGCGGAATGATGGAGGTAAAAGGCCGCCGGTCCTCCGATGATGTGAAACAGCTTGGTAAAAGGGATGAGGGCGATGAATCCCAGACTCAACACGGCGTGACCCCACCACAGATAGGGGTAGGCCGGCCCTGCCGCCTTAGCGGCGATTAAACCGGCCATCAATGACCCCACAAAGGACCAATGAGCCCAAGACGGCTTTTGCGCCGCCAATCTCGCCCCTTCCAAAAAGAAACCTGACAAGATCACCATGAGCAACCATAGAGGCACCAGGGCGTCTTCCGGCCTGCGTTCGAGCCTCGGGATACGTTGAAGGTACCGACGGACCAGGGCCCAGATAAGGCCGGCCAGGAGGATAAGCCCCCCCGCTTCCATGGAGGCTTCAAAGAAAAGATAGGGCTTGCCCTTCAGGTAAGGGTGCACATACTCGTGTACGGCCAGCAGGGACGTGCCCATAAACAAAATGACAAATCCCAAGAAAATAAACAAGTGCATGAGACCGGCGGACAGATCCCCCCTAAAGGCACCCCGCCCCAAAAAAGTATCCAGAAGGGTTTCCTTTAAAGCCTGTCGTGAAAAAGCGGTCCTGTTTCCCGGTGCGCTTTTTAGCCACACATTGATATAAGCCGCAACACCGACCAGCAGGAGACCTACGGCCAAGACAGCCATAACATAGAAGATCCAAACTTCCCCGATCTCCCAAAACAATTCTCTTCCTGGTGTCATGAAAACGCTCTCCGTCTTTCCCGACGGCTTCTCCAAAAGTGCATCTATCCTGCCTTTCGCTGCCTATCGCCCTTTTTCGGTCAAAAAGCGAACTTCTCTTGACGCCCCATTCATCGAAGCATGAAAATCTTTTTTGTATTTTTATTTTCGCACTAAAACTTCTTCATCATCTCATTCATGAGGTAAGGGACCTCGATTCGGCCCGTAGGGGCCAGAATCCGGCTGCTGTAATCCGTGGCATAATTATTCTTCAGGGTCCTGACCAATTTTCTGAAGAGGGCGGTATCAATGGCCTTGGCGATATCCACGAGACTTCTCCCCGTTGCTTCAGCCAGGATCCTGGGTCCGCTGCCGACCACCAGACGCCAGCCCCCGGTGAAGGGGACCTTTAACTCTTCCAGCCCCGGCAGACACTCTTCCCGGACAAACTTCAAATGCTCCTCTTCCTTGCCCCGGAGGATATTATAATAATGGGTGAATTTCCAAACCCCGGTCTGGATACGATAAGGGCCTTCCAGGATACGACCGGTAGGGACGTAGACCTTATTACAATATTTCCAGACATATTCGAGCAATTGGGCGGAAAGAAGCCGGTACTCCCTGGATGAAAGGGTCTGCCGTAAATTCTCGGTTTCATCCACCGTCGCCACCGCTACAATCCTCGGCCCTTCCCCAACCGCCACATAATAACCGCCCACTAACCGTATCCCCAATTTTTGCAGGGTCGGGTTGTACTTATGGGTGACAAAAGAGGCATATTCATCAAACTGTCCGGGAATCACATCCCAATGTTGAACAAACAGGATGGCCATACGTACTCCTTAAGCGAAGCGGTCCTTAAACCGCTCATAAAATTGTGAGAGACAAATTATAACCAAAGCTATTTGAAAGTCAGGTGTTACTCGTTATTCGTTTTTTCGAGCAACCAGCAACCAGTAACGAGGACGGTCTCCGTCATTTAAACAAGCGGGTCATCAACTCAGCCAGATATTCGGCTTCCTTTTCTTTGACCTTGGCGTATTTGGCCGGCCGGGCCTGGACCCAATAAAGATTTTCCGGAATGGAGTTGTCGCGATCCAAGACCCATTCCATATCCTGGGGGCATTGGAAATGGTCCTCCACCTCTTTGGCGACCCGTACGATTTCTTTTAATTCTTCCTGCTCGACACAGGCTTTATCCTGAATTTCGACCGGCACATCCTCGGTTATGGTCCCCAGGTTATGATAAACCACCATCTTGGTTTTTCGATTGATCGTCATTTCCACAGTCCCGTTATGTTTATCTACAATAAACTGATCGGGATTGATCTCCCCGCTGACCACGCTCTCACCCAATCCCCAATTGCCTTCTACCACCACTTTGGAAAGGTCTCCGATGGTCGGCAGGACCGTCAAGACCACTCCGGCCGATTTGGCTTCAACCATCTTCAGGACGGCTATACCGATGGGGGCCTTTTCCATGGCCATCCCTTTCTCCAGCCGAAAGGCTATGGCCCGGGTGGTAAAGGCACTTCCCCAGACCTGGACCACCTTTAAGAGTACGGATTCTTTCCTGCGAACATTCAGATAACTCTCCATCTGACCGGGCATGCTCACGGCCCCGCTGGAACGAACGGCCACGGAAAGCTCTTTTCCGCCGGCCCGTTCTTTGAGCTGATCGTAATACCGGAATAATTCCTCTTTCATATCCGGCGGCATTTCCTTGGACTCAATAATACCCCGAATAACCTGGCTGGCCTTGATCTGCTGCTGGACTTCCTTTAAATGGTCTTGATTTTCCCGGACGTAGCACCGGATCTCTTCTCCGGCCCCGGTTTCGGCCATAAACCGTTCATACCCTTCTACGGATATGGCGAATCCCGGCGGGATGCGCAGGCCTAACCGGGTCATCTCACCCAGATTGGCACACTTTTTCCCCACCAGATCGTTATGGCCGCTGTCTAATTCTTCGAACCAAAATAGCCATTTCGTACCCATGAAATCATTCCCCCACCCAAAAGACGCCTGGGACCTCAAGGGCAAACTATCCCTATCCCGGCCCCGGGGTCGACTCGACGCTCTCAGGGCCTTGGCGGTAAAATTTTTTTTTGTTTGGGTTTAGGTTATTTGTCTAAAATAAACACGGCCCCCATATTGGCATCCACCTTGATCCGCTGACCCGACTTGATCTTGGCCGTGCCCTCAAAGACGTTCATGACCACCGGGATCCCATACTCCCTGCCGACAATGGCTGCATGGGAGAGACTGGCCCCGCGGTCGACCACCACGCCCTTGATCATAGAAAAGACCGGGGTCCAACTGGGTGAGGTACTGGCCGCCACCAGGATGTCTCCTTGTTCGACCAAATGGAGTTCATCTTCGTTCAAGATAACCCTGGCCGGGCCTTCGGCCACTCCGGGGGAACCGCAGGTCCCGTACAGATCGGCCTTGAGTTCCGGACGGACCTGGGGCATGGAACCGACGACGACCTTCAGGGCAATGGGGTCCATCGATTGGACCAGGACCCCCATGGCCATATCCAGATCAAAACCCTCTTTTAAGAAGGCCGGGGGGTTGGGGGTTTTTTGCCATTCCTGCCACTCGGCTTTTCGCCGGTCCACAATATAGCGCAGATTAAACTGATCAGGATTGATTCCGGCCCGACGAACCTCATCCGGGATGAGAAAAAAGATATCGTCGGCATCGTTGATGGTCTCTTTCTGGGCAAAACGCCGGCCCAGACCCAAGGCACTGCGCCGCATCATGGCATGGGTATACAGGTCCAGATAATGATCATGTTCTTCGCTGAAGACCCCGCTCTTCTGGGCCAGGACCATCAAGCGTTCAAACCAGCCCCGTTGCTCCTGGGGAATCTTGGCCAAAACCACCTTTTCCGCCTCTTGGCGCTGTCGGGAAATTTTTCCCCTTTCTTCTTCGAGGTTAAAGCCGCCCCCTTTTTGGAGAAACTGTTTGACGTTGACCAAAGCCGGGGTCGGGTCTTCCACCCAGGTCGGCAGATTCATTTCGGACATGCGTTGCATACGCCAGCCATCTTCGTTCATGAAGGCCATGAAGTCTTTCATAAAATCCCGGCCCTTGAGTGATTCCTGAAGACGGCCCTGAATTTCAAGGGGTTTGGTTTCCAGGAAGAGATCGGCCAATCCATCTTCCCGGGCCTTTTTGGAAAACTCCCAGAGGCGTCGATCCACCTGGAAGACCTTATTGTCAAAGCCAGAGACCAGATTATGAAAGAGCGGCGAGGTATCGTCGATTCCGGCCATTTCCCGACACATATTTTCAAAAAGGATATAGGCCGTATAAGTTCCATACATCATATACATGTGGATTTCCCACATGCGCCGGCAGGTGTTGATGGTCTCTTCAAAATTGTCCAGGAGTTCGATGTTGGAAGCCTTGTCCAGATCCAGGGCCTTCAGTTTTTCATAACGCCCCAAAATCTCCTTAATAAATCCTCCCCATAATCCATCATAATTTTCGATAAAGGGGAGAATGGCCTTACGGAATTCCGCTTCCCGCCTTTGTTTTTCCTCCTCGCTGTGGACCAGCAGCAAGGTCAGGTATCCACCCCCATTATGGAAACGCCAATCCCAACCCTTGACCGTCGGCAGGCTCAACTTCTCCGCCCCGTATTGCATACCGTGGCGGCAGAAGTTGATCCAAAACCAACCAAACATGGGGGTCCAGGGCGGGACGGAATGGGTGCCATCCAGAAACCAGGCGGGCGATTGGGCAAAATCTCTTTCTGGGTCAAATTCCAAACCGGGGACGACATCATACACTTTCATGGTTCCTCCTCCTTATGGTGGTTATTTATAGGGTCTCTACGAGACCCGGGGTTTTGCCCGAATTGCTCAACCAGTTGGATGATCACCCTGTTCTGCCAAGGGCTTGGTGAACGGTCCCCGCTCACCCCCTTGGCTTAATGGGATTGGAGTTTAATGCATGGCCCGGCCTCCATCGATCAACAGCGTCTGCCCGGTCATAAAATCACTTTCCGAAGCAGCCAGGAAAATGGCGGCCCCCACCAGGTCTTCCGGCCTTTCCAATCTCTTTAACGGGGTCTTGGAAACATCATATTTAGTGACATCGGCGATACCCCGGCTGGCTTCGGTATCGGTGAACCCCGGGGCGATGCAATTGATACAGATATTATGGGGTCCTAATTCCACGGCCAGTGCCCGGGTCAGACCGATGATACCCCCCTTGGAGGCCACGTAATGGGCAAAACCGTTGGAACCGGTAAAAAAGACTTCCGAGGCCAGATTGATGATCTTTCCATATCCCTGATCCTTCATGAACGGGAAAACGGCCCGGGTGGATAAAAAGGCCCCTTTGACATTCACGTTCATGACCAAATCCCATTCCTTAAGGTCAATCTCAAAAAAAGGTTTTCGTTTGATCCCGTCATAAATGGCCGCATTATTGAGCAGGATATCGATGCGGCCGAATTTATTAATCGTTTCCTCCGCCATGGCCTTGGTATCCGGCTCCAAAGCCACATCGGCTTGAAGCATTTCGGCTTCCCCGCCCATAGCGCGGATCATTTTGACCGTTTTCTCCAGGTTGTCCAGGTCCTTACGGGTCACGGCCATAATCCGGGCACCTTCCCGAGCCAAACTCAAACAAAAGGCCCGGCCCAAGCCCTTGGCCGCGCCGGTAACCAGTGCAACTTTACCAGTCAAACGCATAGGGTTTCCTTCCTATTTTTTCTCATTACAAAGCCGGTAGACCTTGCCCTAAAAGCGAATATCGAATATCGAATAATGAATAATGAATGTCGAAGTAAGGTTGGTTTTGAACCCGCAACCCGTAACTCGTAACCCGTAACGGTATTTTCGAATTTAAGGGAAGATTAATCTCTGTTTTTCTTTAGAGCAAGTTCAATGCCAAAAACTGCAAAAAGAAAACTGATTAAATTCAGTGTGTTATTTGAAGGGGGCTGTTCGACGGCGGATGGTCCTGGTAAATACTTTGCCAGGTCCGGCAAATTCCTTGCCGGTTTGCCGTTAAACCGAAAGTTGAAACTTTTGAATTTTAGTCCTCAAAGTAGGCCGGGAAATTTTTAACAATTTGGCGGCCTGGGTCAGGTTGCCTTGCGCTGTTTTTAAAGCCTTTTTTATAATTTCCTCTTCGGCTTCGCCCAGGGAGGAAACAGGCGGTCGATCATGAGGAAGGCGTTGGCTGCGGTTGAGAATCTCTTTGACCGTTTCTTCCAGAATGACCTCTTCCTTGCCCAGGATGCAGGCCAGGGTCAGGAGATTTTCCAATTCCCGCACATTTCCCGGCCAATCATAATCGATCAACAATTGAACCGCCCGGTCCTCGATCTTTAAAACGCCGGTATGATGGTCGCGATTGAATTTGTGCAGGAAGTGCTGGATCAACAAAGGGATATCTTCACGACGTTCCCGCAGCGGCGGGATATAAGCGGTCAGGACTTTAAGCCGGTAATAGAGGTCTTTCCTGAATTTTCCCTGGGCGATGGCCTGATAGAGGTCCCGGTTGGTGGCCACGATGATCCGGGCATTGGATTTTTTTTGAGAAGTCCCGCCGATACGGTGATATTCTTTGTCCTGCAGAAAACGCAAGAGTTTGCCCTGCATCGAAAGGGGAAGATCGGCGATCTCATCCAGGAAGATGGTTCCCTCGGCGGCCGTTTCAAACAAGCCGCGATGACTTTCAATCGCCCCGGTAAAGGATCCTTTTTCGTGACCGTAAAGGGTACTTTCCGAGAGGGTCTCGACGATGGTGGTGCAATCCACAGTGACAAAGGGGCCTTCCCGGTGGGGGCTGTTTTGATGGATCACCTGGGCCATCAGTTTCTTCCCCGTTCCCGTCTCTCCCCGAATGCCGACCGAGGCGGTCGTATTGGCGATCAGCCCGATAAATTTATAGATGTCCCGCATGGCCTTGCTCTGGCCGATTAAAGTGAAACCGGGTGAGGAAAAGGACTCCGGTTCTTTCAGGGGAGGAATTTTTTCGTTTAAAATCAGGACCCGAAGGGCCTTTTGTATTTTGCGATCCAGCTCTTCGAGCTCGACATCTTCCTGGACATAATCGTAGGCCCCCAATTTCATGGCCTGAATGGTCGTATTCATATCCTGATGGGTGGAAAAGAGGATGGTCTTGGATTGAGGTAATTCCTGTTGAAGGTGTTTAAGAATTTCCAGCCCGATCCTATCGGGTAAATAAGCAGCCAATAAAACCATGGGGGGCTTGAAGACCCGAAGCAAGGACAACCCCTCTTCCCCCGAGTCGGTTATTTTAACCTCGTAGCGGCCCTTAAAAAAACGGGAAAGCCTTTCCTGAAAAGCAGGACTCCCCCCCATGATCATCAGTTTCCGCATTATCGGTTTCCTAAATAAGTCCGGAACCTTTTGTTCAGACCATCCCCCTATTGTCTTTGGTTCTTATTCCCCAGTTTATTTTATTTTCATAGCATAAATTCAAAAAAACGTCAATTCAAACAGAAGGGACTTTTTATAAGATTATCAGGGTGGACCCATCTGTAACCATACGGATTATTTTATCTTATCCTTTTCCGGCTTGACCCTGAATCTTGGCTGTCGTATAGTCATTTTCATGGAATGGTCTGAGTTTACTGCAGAGCTTTTTCGATTAGCCGAACCCTACCTGGCTGTTCGGAACGACCTTCCTCATGCTCAAATTTCTTATCAATATTCCCTTAAGTTATTGAGCGCCGAAGGAGGGAACCGGCGGATCGTTGAACCTGCCGTCATTCTCCATGATGTGGGCTGGTCTAAACTTACCCCTGAACAGATCAAAATAGCCTTCGGGGTCCGGGCCGGCGGGGAGGAAGCCGACAGGCTTAACCGCATCCATGAAGTCGAAGGTGCGATCATTGCCGGCCATCTGTTACAAGGCCTGGACTATGATCCAATTTTTATCAAACAGATCACTCTCATGATCGGCCGTCATGATTCCGGAAACGATCCTGAATCCCTGGAGGAAAAAATTCTCAAGGATTCGGATAAACTCTGGCGTTTTTCGGGCATTGGTTTCTGGAATGAGATGGAAAGACAGGGCCTGGATTCCCTTGAACTGTACCGTTTTCTTGAGAAGCGCCGCCCGGCCTGGTTTTTTTTACCTGCCGCTCTGGTCCTGGCAGAAGAAGCACTGAAGGTCCGGGCCCGGGAGATTGCCGATCGATCCGGTTCCTTCGTCCCTTGATGTTCACTCCTTCAGCGGCGATTCGAAAAATCGATCGGTCACTTGGCCGAGCGTATTATCCAACGGCTCCTGTCGTCTTTTTGGATGATATCCCTTTTCAGTTCCCGGCGCATGGGGGCCGTCTTTTGAATTATTTCATAGAAGCTAACCGCCTCAATACTTCGCCCCTCTCTTTGCCTGGATTTTCATATCTCCAATAGGTCTTTGCCGACAATAATCTTACCGTCGAAGTGGGTCCGGGCCCCCTCTATCCACATCTCCTCTTTTTCAGTGGGATCATCGACAGGGACAAAATGGGTAAGCACCAGAGTCTTTACCCCGGCCTCTTTGGCCACCTTACCCACATCCACATGGGTAGTATGCGAGGCGACGATATGTTCCAGCAGACGGTCGGCATTGGGGATACGGGCCAGCAAACGGGCCAGCGAAGGCTTGTGGATGACTTCATGGACCAGGATGTCGGCCCCTTGAGCTAATTTAATCAGATTGTCGCAGGGAGTGGTATCCCCGGAGAAGACAATGGATCGGTCCGGGGAGTCAAACCGGTAGGCAAAGGCCGGTACCACCGGAGGGTGATTCACCAATGCGGCGGTTACCTTTACCTGGTCGTTTTCCATGACCAGCCCTCCCTTGCTGAACTCGTGGACAAAGATCATGGGCTTGAGAGGAGGCCGGCCTTCATCAGGAATGCGGATGTTGATATCATAGGCATTCATTTCCAAGAAAAGACTGGTGATCTTTTCAATCGGGGGAGGCCCGTAAGTATCGATCCGACCTTTAAAGCCGGTAACCCAGGCGTTGTACATCAGGCTTCCGTATTCCAGGTTATGGTCCGAATGATGATGGGTGATGAAAATATATCGGAGGGACTTCAGAGGGATATTGGCAAAAACCATTTGACGGCTCACCCCGCCGCCGCAATCCACCACATAGGGAACATCATTGATCATGACCACCCAGGCCGACTGGGCCCGCATCTTATTCGGCCTGGGTCCGCCGCCGTTGCCAAGCAGGATTAACCGGGTTCCGGTTTTCTTGGACGGGGCAGGCTTCTCCTTGGCCTGGGCCAGAAGTTCGCCGGGCAGAAGTCCGGCCAGGGCCAGTCTGGAAGAAGTCTGTATCCATTGCCGCCGGGTAATTCCTTTATCCTCTTTGTCCATTTCTTTCTCCTTCTTTAACTATTTTAGTGAATTAACAGATGGAAATACTTTTTAATCGGGTAACAGATCATCCTCTAACTGCTCACCGATTCAGTATTTTGCCAAAATGTAAATCTATCTGATTTTTTCAGAATTCAAGGATCATCCCGGGGACTTACTTTAATCTGCCGCCTTATCCAAGGTTCAAGATCTGACCCACGCCCTGTCATCCCCGGCTACCCTGTTTTTGAGCGGAAGCCAGCCTATCCCGGCCCTTCCGGGTGATCCGGTATTTTTGCAAGCGGCTGTTGGGCTTGTCCGGGATGGTATATTCAATCAAGCCGACATGGAGCATTTTATTTATCAGGTCATTCAAATACCGTGAGGGTTTGGATTTACCAAGTCTTAACGCAAGGTCTTTCTTTCCAAGAATGGCCGATCCTAAAGCACCCAGAATCGAATGCGTTAAATCCGACTCTCCCCCTGACTCTACCCCTGACTCTCCCCCTGACTCTGGCCTCGACTCTGGCCTTTTTTTAAGCTGCGACTCGGCTTCTATCTGGGCTATGGCCGGATGAATAAGCAGGCGCACCAGGAAATAGGTGTGGTCTTCATCGAACTCAAACTCAGGTGCTGCCGATCCGTTTTCCCGCATAGCCCGGATTATTTTCGGGATACCGGTGGACCGTCCCTCGGTCAGGTCCAACTCCTTTAAGAATTCGCCAATTCGGCGGTTTCGATAGCGGCGTGGAACGGCTTTACCAACCCGAAGTTGTTCCAATTTGACGGATCGATCCGGCCCCGGATAGCTGAGCACCACCAGATCCTCAGGGGAAATACGGACCTCTATCGGCTCACGTTCTTCGTAGCTGCGATGATACACGGCGTTGACCAGGGCTTCTTCAACGGCCTCGAAGGGAAAATTGGCCACCCGGGTAGACTCAGCCCGCCCGGCCTGTTTGATCACGGTTTCATTCAGATAATTGCGACGGATGTAGTCCAAAGTCTCCCGTACCATGCGCGGGAGGGGATCTCGAAAGATTTTCTCAGTGAACTTATCACCCCCGGGGCCTTCGGGAAACCAGACTACGTCGATCTGTGTGGCCGGGAAGATGAGATTGACAGGCAGCGGCATGGGTTACTCCGGCAACAAGATATAGACGCCCAAAAGATCCATGGGCAGCACTGGGTAAACCACCTGGAAGCGCTGGCGGTCCATGAGGGCGCTGAAGCGTTCATGGGCTTCAACCAGTCGTTTCGACTGCTGTTCGGCTATGGCATCAAATTCCACTTTAAGGGTACTGAGCAACTTGAGTTCATTTTCCAGAAAACCGGCTCTGGCCTGGTGCGATAGATCCGAAGATGCTCTGGCTTCGGCCAGCAGGGACTTGGCCTGCCCATGGTTTAAGAATTCCCTCTGCTGAGGCGTACCGCGCCAGCCCCCAAGCAACATTTCCTCGGCCACGATCTGCTGCCCACCTTTGCTCTGCTCGATCACATTCCGGCAGCGAAACAGCAATAGCGTGGTCTTGACGGCTACCTGTCGGGTACGAATGACGGCCGCCCGGGCGGCACGTTTGTCCACCCGGGCCAGGGTGTTGGCCATCACAAGTTGGCAGAGCTGTTCAACGAAACGGTGATTTCGCCCCAGATAGTGATACCCTTCCGGCGTGGGCGACTGAAAGCTGACTTTGACCGGGTCGCCTGGTGGCAGAAGGTCGCACAGTTGCCGCGGCAGGTTGCCCAAGACGATGCGATAGCCCCGCCGATCCTGGGTGACCTGCACCCCGAACAGATTATTAAGAGTCGAAGTTACGAATTCTTCCACGGCCTTGGGATCGCCGATGGCTTCGTCCATTTCCCGCAAATCAGCCTCAATCTCCTTATCCTTGATAACATTCTGGGCAAAGATGCTGCGGGATACCTTCTCCCGTTCGGCGGCCTCATCAATCTTGCGGGTCACTTTGACCTTGGCCGCGGCGGCTTCCTCAAAATCCCCGAAGTCGAACTCGATTTGCTGCTGGTTGCGTTTTCTCTCGATCTGTCGATCGGGGTTGAGAAGCAGGGCCTGGGTAATGGTATCAATAATACTTTGGGAATCTTCAGGGAATGGCACATTTATGCCGGTGGCCCGTTTGATCTCCCTCACCTTGCGCAGCAAGACATCCAGTACGATTCCATCAATAGGATTGCCCGCCCCGTAAAGCAGACAGGCCTTTACCTTCAGCGATCTCTGCCCAAAGCGGTCAACGCGCCCCTCCCGTTGCTCCAGGCGGTTAGGGTTCCAGGGCAAGTCGTAATGCAACACTGCGGTAAAGTGCTCTTGCAGATTGATGCCTTCGCTCAGGCAGTCGGTGGCCACAAGGACGCGCAAGGGAGATTTACCCATCTCCTCAATCCGTTGTTTGCGCATTTCGTCCGGCAGTTCGCTGGTGATGACCTGGCAATCAAGCCTGGGGAATCTTTTTTTCAACCCCGGTGCAAGCCTTTCCCCTACGTAATTGGCCGTCGCGATATAGCGGCAGAATACCACCGGATTGAAACCGGTAGCCAACCAGTCCTCAAGAATCAGCTCGGCTGAAGCGAGCTTCTGATCATCCTTCAAAGTTCCCAAACTCTCCAATTGAAGGGCAAAAGCCCGGAGCCTTTGACGCTGGTGGCCGGTCCAGTCGTTACGCTCGATAACCTGTGTTGGTGCGTTGTCGCCCTCGAAACCAAACTCGGTGTCGCGGACGGGGTTTTCCTCGCTTACCTCCTCGCCTTTGGTTGAGGTTTCAGCGTCGTCGCCGGCCACAGAAACCAGGTTAGAAAGACGGGTGTTAAACATCTCGATACCGGCGGCCGGGCTGGACATGACGCCGCGCAACAGGGCCAGGGCCGTCCAATATTGAACCCGTTTTTGTCTCCCTTGGATGGGATCGGGGGCGATCAGCTTGCGGGCGAAATCGAGAATATCGTCAAAGAATCGGGCATAGCCCCGGGATAGATCATAAGGCCACTCGAAGGCCTCTCTTTCAGGGAAGGGCGTATCTTCGCCCATCCATTTCTCGACATCGGCCCGTTTGCGCTGGACGAAAAAGCGGGCCAGATCTCGGCGCTGGGCCTGACTGGAGTTGGGGAGGTCAATGGTCTCGAAATTTTTCCGGAGTAAACCCAACAGGGAATGAAATTCTTCCGGCTTGCCGCTATGGGGGGTGGCGGTGAGCATAATAAGTTGTTGGTCGGGTTTCCTGGCAATGCGGCTTACCAGGTGATAGCGTTGTTGTTGGGCGGCTGACGCCCCGGCGGGTCGGGTGCAGGTATGGGCCTCGTCCACGATCACCAATTCCGGACATTGCTCGATAAAGACATCGCGCCGTACGTCGGATTTGATAAAATCGATACTGATGACCTGGTAAGGATAATAGTCGTAAACGCTGGTATCCCCCTGAATTTGGCGATCCAACCGCGCCTGAGTATTGGAGCGGATGATAACGGCTTCCAAGTCGAGCTTAGCCCGAATCTCCTCCTGCCACTGTTCGCAAAGGTGAGGCAGACAGACGACGGCAAATCGCTTGATCTTGCGACGCTCCAGCAATTCTTTGACGATCAGAAGGGCCTCAATGGTTTTGCCCACGCCGACATCGTCAGCAACCAATAAGCGCACCGCCTCCTGCCGCAGGGCCATAATGAGCGGAACCATTTGGTAGGATCTGGGGCGAAAGGAGAGCTTGGCCAGAGATCGGAAAGGTCCAGCGCCGTTTCGAAAAGCCAATCGGGCCGAGTCATATAGCAAACGGGCCGTGCTGATGTCTCCCAAGTCTTCTTTGGACGGTTCCAAGAATCTGGCATCTTTAGGCCGGTCGGCTTCGATATTAAGGGGTAGATAAATGCCGGCGATTTCATCCTCGAAGCCTCCCAGAGGCTTGACAATCAGAAGATCCTTGTCTTCCGTAGGAAGCACGATCCAGTCGCGCCCGCGCAGGGAAACCAGTTTTCCGGGTTGGAACAATGTAGTCATCGCACTTTCCTGAAGATGTCCGGTCTGGCCGCCACTTTTTCCGCCAGATTGTCCCGGTAGTAATAAACCCAGACTTCGTCCCCTTGGGCAATGACGGCTTGCCGCTTGGCTTCATCTTCGGCTTGCACTACAGGATCATCATGCGGGGTTCCATCGCAAAACACCCAAATACGGGGTTCGTAGTAAAAATCGGGCTGGACATAAAGTCCTTCGACGCGTTTTTGAGCCCCGTCCGGCAAACGCAGACCATTTTGATAGAGGAAATCGAGAAACCTTCGCTCTGTTGAGGAATTCGGGTCAAAGCCGCGCAGCAGGGTCTGATATTGGTCCTCATAACTTCCAAACCCGGGGTTGGTCTGAATTTCGACATTGCAGATGCTAAGCTTCCCTAATGCATCCTTGATCAAGTGGCGATCGATAATCTTGTGGTCCCGTTGGTTGTAATAGCTTAACAGGTCATCATAACTGGCCGGTCCCTTATAGTTATCGTCATCATAACGGCAAACAGCCATCGCCTGCTCAATGACTTTGTGAAAGATCTCGACTCCCCCCACATCCACAAACTGGGAGAGGATGCCGAGGCTGCCTTCCGAGGCCTCGTAAAGCAAGACGTTGGGTACTTCCGGATCGCCCACGGCAACCACCCCAATCTCATTGGGCTCCACTTGAAAAACGCTCTCGATGGCCCGTTTCAGGGCATGCTGTAAGGTGATGACCCCCTCGGCCTTGAGCCCAAGTGCCGGAATCGGCTCGATGTGAAGGGCATCGGCCAGATTAGAGGTCCACAGCTTCACCAGGCGAAAGTCTTCCCTTAGATTATTATTCGGCTCGGGCATTAAACTTCGCCAGTCCCCGGACAAGAGGCCGATGGGAAACCCTTCCGACTGGTTCGAGCGCCATTGATAGTTTACATAGACCAGGCGCGCCGCCGGTATATATCGGAGGTTTAGCAGGGCACTTTCACTTGATCGGACTACTGCCTTTTGAACACGCTCCAGATGCCCGCCATCCACTGAAAAGTAAGTCCTGATCTCATATCCACGGGACACCCGCTCCTCTTCTTCGCAGGAAATGCGGTCCACTTCTTCAGCCCGGGATTCGGTCATTTCCAGCAGATGGTGGAGGTGATCCTTGTTGGCATTGTCCCCCAGGTTGAGACCGGTGAAGGGACAGATCTCCAGGTCTTTCTGGTCTCCAGTCAGGAAGTACCCGGCTTTTTTGCTGATCTTGGCCTCGAACAGGGAGGACTCGGCATCCTGCACAATCAATTGGGAAACACGGTATTTACGTCCATTATAGTAAATGATGTTCCGCGGACCGAACTCCCGTAAGGCGATAGATCGTGGCCGTGAGATAAATTCGCCGGATGAATCGCTGGTGGGTAAAAAGATCCGCAGCGGCAGGCGGGTGAAGTTGTAACCGGGCAGGAATCCTTCTGAGGCCAAGTAACGATAGGGGTAGAATTCGGACAACTCCGAGGACCGGCCGCCAAGATTATTACGGAGAAGATCCAGTTGGCGGGTGGCCTGATCCTGATTTCGTTTGTGTTTGCGATATTCGTCGCTGCCCAGACTGAGCGTGCCGCTCTCGATCTTCTGGGTAGCTCTGGTAAGGATCGTTCTGGCCGAACGATACAAATGCCGCCAGCGAATAAGGGCCGTGTCGAGATGCTCGGCCAGTTTGGCCAGATTTTGTTCGACCCATTGATCCGAATACCAGTTTGAGGCCTTGGTCTCAAGTTTGGGAGCGAAGTCCTTGATCACTCTTTTAAAAACCGACTTAATCTCATTGAATTTACCCGGAAGGATATCCAATCCGGACTTCACCTCCGTTGTGAGCGGCATCCGGTCGTTGTCATCTACGACCAAGCGCATAATGGTCGGCCTGGCCCCTTCTTGCGCCTCTATCCCAGGCAGTCCTATTTCCGAGATGGCCAGGGCATTGAGGTGGGTTTCTAATAATTCCCGGTTGCAGAGATCAAGACGGGGAGTCTGCACGGCCCCGGCCACCAAATCAGCCTGGTACTGGAAGTAGTGGCGATCGTGGGGCGAATACCCGGAGCAATAGGTAAAGACCAACGCTCCCTGACCGCTTCGGCCGGCACGTCCGGAGCGTTGAACATAATTTGCGGGATTAGGTGGAGCATTGCGTAGATGAACGACGCTTAACCCGCCAATATCAATTCCCAATTCCATGGTAGGTGAGCAAAAGAGAGCGCTGATGGATTTACTGCGGATGAGCTTCTCATCCAACCGGGTCTTCGCTTCGTCGAGATACCAGTCGGCACGGAAACGATCTTCTCTTTCTTGACGGTCATCCGTGCTCAGTTGACCCGTATGATCTTCGGCCCTCAGACGCTTGATTTTGGAGAAATCACGCTGATAAATTTCCTGAAAGAACTTATTGGGAAGCGGGGTCTGGTCTTTGTAGGAACGCCTTTTGATAATATCGGCTTTGATGGTCTCGCCGTCGCCAAGCTTCCAGAGGATCTTCTCGACCTTGAGCCGGTAAATCAGCACCTCTTCATTTAGCTCGCTGCGGGCAGTCTGGGATTTAAGGTAATCCGCGTCTTCCAGCATTTGCATCAATTGAAAAATGAAAGCACGGTAGTTTTCGGTTCTAAGGGAATATAAACATTCTAATATACCGTTTCAGGGAAGATAGTAATATCATACCAAGGTAGTTTTTCTGAACGTTCCAGACGATCTTCGAGTCTTTCCCTTTCTTTTCCGCAAACCTTGACCCCTTTCTCATAGGTGGTCT
>JACRBX010000089.1 GCA_016219225.1 Deltaproteobacteria bacterium | reverse complement strand
CTCTTCCAGGGTAACCGGGGCTCCGCATTGAGGGCACTTCAGTTCAACGGCCCAGGAATTATTATAATAAGAGGCGCTTACAGTGCCCATCTGTGAATTTATCTAACCTTTCCACGGTTACGGGCAGTTTGTTGCTGGTTGCTCGATAAAACGAGATACAAGTAACGGATTAACGAGATAAGATTCAAATATCTTTGGCTATTTTTTCACCGCAGTGATTACAAAAAACCGAATGGGGGAGGTTTTCCATTCCGCATTGGGGGCATTTGGGCGCGGGTTTTTTCTCCTGAGCCGGATGCCCGCATCGGGAACAGAATTTTGCCTGGGGGGCCAGATTTTTTCCACATTCCGGACACTGATCCAGGACCACTAATTGATGGCCGCAGGACGGACAGAAACGGGCCTCCTCGGTTATCGGGTTTTTGCATTCCGGGCAATTAAGAAGTACCGGGACTTCTTTTCCCGATTTTCTTAATTGTTCGGCAAAAAGGGCCGGCATCATAAAACCAAGGCCCATCCCCATACCGGCTCCGGCTTCGCCCGGAGACTGGGAGGCCTTCTCCATGGCCATGGCCGCCTTCATTTTAACCAGTCCGTCCAGATCATTTAAAACGGCCAACCGGCTCTGGTCGTCAATCGCCTGCTGCACCTCTTCGGGGGGGGTTATGGAAACGATATAAAGATGGCTCAGGGACAAACCATAATGGGAAAAATCCTCTTCCAATCGCTTTTTAAGCCCGTGCGAAAGCTCCTCATAGCGGGACGGGAGTTTGATCAAGGTATCCAGATTTTCGCCCAGGTGATCGTTCAAACGGGAGACAATGACCCGGTTTAAATATTCTTCGATTTCATCCGTGGTATAAATCCCCTGGGTCCCCACAAGGCTGTTGATAAAAAGGACCGGCTGAATCACCCTTAAGTTAAAAACCCCGTAGGCCCGGAGACGGATCAAACCAAATTCCGAATCCTTAAAAGCCACCGGGTCCCTGGTCCCCCACTTGAGGTTGATAAAGTTCTTCATGTTGACCAGGTAGACCTCGGCCCTTAAAGGACTGGTAAATCCCCAGGGAAGGCTCAGGACCTTGGTCAGGATAGGGATATTGAGCGTGGTCAGGGTGTGTCTTCCCGGGCCAAGGGCGTCGTAGGCCCGGCCATTGTAGAAAAAGACCCCGGCCTGGCTTTCCCGGACCACCAATTGGGCCCCGTATTTGATTTCCCCCGAACCCTGTTCCGGAATGCGATGCACCAGCTCACGACCGGTTTCATCAAACCATTCGATCATCTCCAAAAAAATGACATTATTGGTTCCCATGGCGCGCTCCTTTAGTTCGAAAATAAAGTTCTGAGATCAGGGATCAGGGGTCAGTCAAAGAATAGAGTTGCAGGATGCACGTTTCAAGTTGCAAGGGGAAAAACCTTGAACCCTGTACTTTGCCCATCGCCTTAAAAAATTTTCATGCTTCATGGTGCCCCAGCGGGGCATGCGTAAAAAAACCATTAGTCGTTTAGCGTTCGGCGAAATCAAATTTGATGCGTTCGTAAAAAGCTATGAAACGCCGCTTTGCGGCGCTGTAACCAGAAATAACTTGTCAGAAAAAGACATTTAAGCAATCATACCAGATTGCATCAGGCAAAGACCGGAACGACAATGATGCCCTCGTGCTCGTTAAAAAGCTTGGTATGAAGGACATGGCGACTGTTTCAATGGTGACCTATGATCCCGCTTGGAAGTTTAATCAATTCGCTGTCCTTCACGCCTGATGAATATTTTATCATGGGAGGTATGGTTGAAAAAGAACAAAAACCTAAAAAACATTTCTGAATTTGAACAAATCAATTTTAGTGCCGCCGGAATTGATATCGGCGCTGAAACCCATTATGTTGCGGTCCCAAAAGGTCGAGATCTGAAAGGCCAGGATGTTCGCCATTTCGGTTCATTCACCGCCGATCTTTATGCTTTAGCCGAATGGCTCAAGGAATGCCGAATAGATACCGTAGCTATGGAATCAACCGGTATCTATTGGATTGCCTTGTACGAACTGCTTGAATCTAAAGGATTTGATGTCAAATTGATCAATCCTATGTTTATTAAAAATGTTCCCGGACGCAAGACGGATGTAGTGGATTGCCAGTGGATTCAGCAACTCCACACCTATGGGTTATTGCATGGGTCTTTCCGCCCAGCGGAACAAATCTGTGTTCTTCGAGGCTACTTAAGACAGAGATCTATGCTGGTTTCTTATGCCTCTCATCACATTCAACATATTCAAAAAGCATTGGAACAAATGAATATCAAGCTCAACCGGGTGATTCGGGATATTACCGGAACCACCGGCCTGGGCATCATTCGGGCCATTCTGGACGGGGAGAGAGATCCTGAAAAACTGTCCCAACTCCGTGATCCCCGCTGCAAAAATGATGATAAGACCATCGCCAAAGCTTTGCACGGCAACTGGCGAAAGGAACATCTATTTGCCCTTCAACAAGCAGTAGAGCTTTTTGATTTTTATCAGAAAAAGATTGCCGATTGCGATATTGAAATCGAAAGCCAATTAGCCGGTTTTGATAATCGAAGCCAGGGACAGCCATTAGCCCAATCCCCAAAAACAAACGGACGCAACAAACTGTCGTTTGATGCCCGGTCTCATCTTTACCGAATGACGGGTGTTGATTTGACCCGTATTGATGGCTTGGATGCGTTAACCGTTATAAAAATTATCAGTGAAATCGGCCTGGACATGAGCCGTTGGCCTACAGAAAAACATTTTGCCTCCTGGTTAGGGCTTTCCCCCGGAAGTAAGATCTCCGGTGGAAAGGTATTGAGCGCTAAAACAAAAAAATG
>JACRBX010000088.1 GCA_016219225.1 Deltaproteobacteria bacterium | reverse complement strand
TCCCCGGATACCGGACCCAGTAAGAGTCCGGACCCGGTCGGTTGATCCAGTTGAATGGGATTTTGGGGCCGCTGGGAAAGTATCCGGTAATGGGTGCCGGTCCGGCCCAGGGCCCTGGTCAAAAGGGATAGGGCTTCTTTGCGAAGCTTCGGATCCTGGTGATGATCCCGGAACATTTTATAGGCCAGGACCAGGTAATAGACATAATGGGGGCCTTTTTTACGCCCTTCGATCTTCCAGGCCTTGATGGCCGGAATCCCCAGAAGGGGCTTAACCAGCACATCCAGGCTGAGATCCTGGCAGGAAAAAACCCTTTGTGCCGGGCCGTTCTGACGGTAGAGACGCCGGCAGGGCTGGACACATCTTCCTCTCAGGCCGCTTTTCCCGCCCAAAAAACTGCTCCAATAACAGCGGCCGGACACCCCGTAACACAAGGCCCCGTGAATAAAGACCTCCAGGGCGAGCCCGGCCGGGCATTGACCGGCCACCTGTTTGATTTCATCGATAGTCAGTTCCCGGGGGAGAATGACCCGGCTGACACCGGGAATACGGCTGATCAGAGGCAAGGCAGCCCCGAAACTGATATTGGCCAGGGTGGAGAGGTGCAGCTCACCGGAATAGCCGGTCTGCCGGGCCAGTTCTATGGAGGCCAGATCCTGGATAATCAGGGCATCGGGATGGACCAGGCGGTTAAGATCATCCATAAATTTTCCGGCCTGGCTGAGCTCATCGGGTTTGATCAGGCTATTGAGGGTAACGTACACCTGGGAGCCCTTGGCATGGGCCAGATCGGTCAGCCCGGCCAGTTCTTCCAGGATAAAATTTTTGGCCTCCATACGGGCGGAAAGCTGTTTCAAACCGCAATAAATCGCCTCGGCCCCGGCGGCCAGGGCGGCCAGGAAACTGGCTTTATTGCCGGCCGGCGCCAGAATCAGCGGGACTTGGGGGGATGAATCCTTCATGACTGAATGATAAAGCGACGCATGTTGATGTTTAAGAGTATCCCGATCCCGATCAGGCTGGCAATAATCGAAGAGCCCCCATAGCTGATAAAGGGCAGAGGGACCCCCACCACCGGCACCAGGCCCACCACCATGCCCATATTGATCAGGCTTTGCCAGAAAAATATGGCACTGATCCCCAAAGCCAGGACCATGGCAAACCGGTCTTTGGATTGGCGGGCGACATTCAGGGCCTGTAAAACCAATAGCAGGAAAAGGGTGACCACCACCATGGACCCTACAAACCCCCATTCCTCGGCCAGGACCGAAAGAGCAAAATCGGTATGCTGTTCCGGCAGAAAACGGAGCTGTCCCTGGGTACCCTTTAGAAACCCCCTGCCCCAAAACCCCCCTGAACCGACGGCGATTTTGGATTGGATGATGTGATAGCCGGCCCCCAAAGGATCGGATTCGGGTTGAAGAAAAATAAGGATCCTCTTTTTTTGATAATCTCTCAGGAAATACCAGAATAAAGGCAGAGACAGGACCACCCCTCCAATGGAAATAAACAAGGTCTTCCATTCCACGCCTAAAAAAAGGAATACGGTGATGCTGAGCAATAATAACAACAGGGCCGTTCCCAGATCCGGTTGTCTGAGGATCAAAAGGGCCGGCAACAGGACCATTCCAAAGGGGAGATAGAGGTCTCCGAACCGGTAGCGGTGATTGATTTCATTATTGAAAAAAAATTTGGCCAGGGCAAGGATTAATGAAATCTTGACCAGCTCCGAAGGTTGGAAGGAAAAAGAAGCCACGGTCAACCAGCGCTGGGAACCGGAAATCGAACGGCCGAAGATCAACACCCCGATCAATAATAAGATAGAGATCCAATATAAGGGATAGGCCACGGAAAGCAATAGATGATAATCAAAAAAGAGGATAACCAATAACAAGAAGAAGCCGAACCCGGCCCAATAAAGCTGTTTTTGATAAAAGGGGGCCCCGGTCCCCCCGGCGTCCTGAAAGGTGGCGGAATAGAGATTGGCCACCCCAATGGCTATCAAGATTAAAACCAGGGAAAGGAGGGGCCAATCCACATTCTGAAGAAACCGGCGATCAATCAAGGTTTTTTTCCTCAACAAGGGCTTCGGATTGGGCCTGGGGGGCCGGTGGGCTTGCCACCCTGGGGGGAAGATGGAAATAGGCCTCTAAGACCTTGCGGGCAACAGGGGCCGCAGCCTCGCCGCCATGTCCTCCATGCTCCATTAATATGGCCATGGCCAATTGGGGAGACTCCAAAGGGGCAAAGGCCACAAACCAGGCATGGTCCCTGCCTCCCCGTTTCCCCAGGGCAACGACCTGGGCCGTCCCTGTTTTTCCGGCCGCCACCAGGCCCACGAGACGGGCCGCCCCCCCGGTCCCGCCGGGTTCATTGATGACACCGGCCATGGCCTGACGAATTAACCGGAGATGCTCCGGATTGACCGGAATCTGCCTGACCTGTTGGGGAACGAAGGCCTTGATTAAACGCCCTTCGGGAGAAACAATGCGTTTTACCAGATAAGGGCGAAACACCTTACCGCCATTGGCAATGGTGGCGGTGATGGAGGCCATCTGGAGGGGAGTAGTCAGATTATAGCCCTGCCCGATAGCCAGAGACAGGGTCTCCCCCGGCTGCCAGGCCGTTTTGTATCGCCCGAGTTTCCACAAAGCGGTTGGGATAAGGCCCCCTTTTTCAGGATATAAGGAGATCCCTGTCGGCTCCCCCAACCCCAACATATGGGCATAGCGGGCCAGCCGGTCTACACCCAACCGGATACCCACATTGTAAAAATAGACATCGCAGGACTGGACAATGGCCTTGTGGAGATTGACCGATCCATGTCCCCCCTTCCGCCAACAGTGAAATACCCGCTTTCCAAATGGCAAGGCCCCATTGCAATAAAACGGGGTTTCCGGAGTAATTACCTTCTCCTCCAATCCGGCCAGGGCGGTAACCATTTTATAGGTCGACCCCGGAGGATATTGCCCCTGAATGGCTCTGTTTTGAAAAGGCTTATAGGGGTCGGCAAAGAGGGCGTTCCACTCCATCGTCGAGAGCTTCCGGGTGAACGAGGAAGGGTCAAAGGCCGGGGAACTATACATGGCCAGGACCTCTCCGGTGTCCGGTTTAAGTACCACAGCCGCCCCCGGTTTCCCCTTCATGGCTTCCTGGATTACTTTTTGAATATCCCAATCCAGGCTGGTCTCCAGGTTATTTCCGGATAGCGGTTCCTGGACACTGAGCAACTGGACCTCCTGTCCGGTTGCGTCCACTTCCAGAAACCGCCCCCCTTTTTTTCCCCCCAAGACCTGCTGCCATTCCTTTTCCAACCCCCACTGGCCGATAAAATCCCCCATCTTGTTTTCGGGATATTGACCGCTTTTAAGCTGTTTTGGGGTGATCTCTCCCTGATAGCCGATCACATGGGGAGCGACCGGTCCCAGGGGGTAGTTTCGTTGAGGACTGACTTCGATATAGACTCCGGGCATGAGATATTTAAAAGACTCGAGGCGCCCCAATTCGTCTTCGGTTATATCCAATTTGATCGGTATGGGGTGGATCGGATTCATCTTTTTCTGGGCCAGACGCTGTTCAACCTGTTCTTGCTCCAAGTCGAGAAGCTTGCAAAGCTGTTCTTTGAGAACCTCCCAGTTTTTAACATCGTCGGGAATGACATACAGATTAAAAGAAGGCCGGGAATTTACCAGCCTGATCCCTTTTCGGTCAAAAATGATCCCCCGGGCCGGAGGAATGCTCAGGATCCGGATACGGTTGTTTTCCGATAATTTTTTAAAATAAGGGCCCTTGGCGATTTGAAGATACCATAAACGTCCTGCCAGGCCGAAAAAGACCGCGATGATAAGACAAAGGGCAATAAAAAATTGTCTTGGGAGATCGGCTGGCTCTTCTTTTTCAAAAAAGGTGTATCGGGACATCAAATCAAAGAGGGCTTTTTCCGAAAAATGGCTTTAAAAATAAAAAACACCGGCAGACTGACCAGCATGGTGATGAGGGCTTGTTCGACAACCAGCAACAACTGGGTCCGACTGAATTCCAATCCCCTGAAAAGAGATAGAAAAAGATGACCTATAAACCCATAGAAAATTTGAAACAGCAGGACTGCGGTCACGGCAAAGGCCGGGGACCTTATTTCGGTTCGGGTTCCAAGAAAAAAGAAAACCCAAAATATAAGCGGGTATAAGATCATAGCCGTTCCCGGCATGCCCCAGGACAGAAGATCGACCATCATGCCCAAAAAGATGCTCAGAACCAATCCCAGCCCCAATCTTTCCAGGGTCCCTAAAAAAATCACCAATATGAAAAGCAAATCGAAACGGAAGGGATTGATCCAGTCTACAGCCAGCCAGGTAGACTGGAGGACCAGGAAGAGCAGGCCCAGGAGCCCGAACAGCAGGAAATCCTTAACCATCTTGAGAGGCCTCCTGGTCCGGGATGGGCGGTCTTTTTTGAAGAATCTGAACCTCTTCGATCTGCGACAGTTTGCATTCCGGAACAACTTCAATGAAAAGAAAATTGCCCTTTGCCTGAGAATCTACCTTAAGGACCCGGCCCAGGATCAACCCCTTCGGATAGAGTTGATCCAAACCAGAGGTTATCATGATATCACCGGCTTTAATATCTTCTGTTCGGGGCACATACTTAACCTGGCAATTCCCTCCTCCCGGAATACCGGTCAAAATTCCACGCACCCTGGTGCGTTGGGAAAGGCAATCCACGGCGAAGCTCGGGTCATTTAATAAGAGAACTTTGGAAAAATGACCGGAAGTCTTCTCCAGTCTTCCAACCACCCCCTCGGGGAGGAGGACGGGCATTCCTCGGACCAAGCCGTCTTTTCGGCCCTTATTGATAAAAAAGGCCTGCAGAAAGGGGCTCGGGCTTTTTCCCACCACTTCGGCCACCACCAAAGGGCCGGGAATCTCTCTTTTAAGCTGCAGCAGTTTCGTGAGCCGCTCATGGGCCGAACCCATTTCCCTTAATTGAATGTTTTCCTGTTTCAGTTGGTCCAGTTGTTTCTTGAGACGGGCGTTTTCCCTTTGGGTTTCGGTCAGGGAAATATAGTGGTTCCAACGGGATTCGACGCCTGTTTTGATGGAAGTAAAAAACGAGAAGACCGGCAGGATGCCATCTACCAGGGAACTTTCCACTAGAAAATAGTCTCGTCCGGTCTGAGAAAAGGATGAAAAAATAGCCAGACCGGCCAACAAGGCCAGCCAGACCATGAGAACGTTTCGAAGTTTTTTTAAAAACACACGAGGTCCCTCTCACTTTGAGGCTCCCTCTCTGCCTTGATGGATCTTAGATGGAAGGGCGCTTCAAGGGTAAGGAATGTTATCCATATCGGCTCGCTGCTCCGGTCCCGTTTCAAGCCGGACAGCGATGGAAAGGCCCATTTCCCTTTCACGGGAAAAGTCTCTTAGGATATAGAAACCTCCTTTAATAACTCGATATTTTCCAGGGTCATCCCGGAACCCAAGACTACTGCTGACAGGGGGTCTTCGGCTATAGTGATCGGCAGTCCGGTTTCTTCCCGCAACAGGACATCTAAATTTTTAAGGAGGGCCCCGCCTCCGGTCAGAAAAATCCCCCGGTCGACGATATCGGCAGCCAGTTCCGGTGGGGTTTGTTCCAGGGCCAGCTTAACGACCTCGATGATCGTATCGATCTGCTCGGAAATGGCCAGGCGGACCTCTTCCGAATCGATCGTCAAGGTCTTGGGTATCCCGGAAACCAGGTCTCTCCCTTTGACTTCAATCGATTCCGGTTCATCCTGGGGATAGGCGGTTCCAATAGTGGTCTTGATGACCTCGGCCGTCCTTTCCCCGATCAATAAATTGTATTTTCTCTTGACATATTGCAGGATGGATTCGTCTATCTTGTCTCCTCCCACCCGGACCGACTTACTGAAAACAATACCGGCCAGTGAAATGACCGCCACCTCCGTGGTTCCGCCCCCAATGTCCACCACCATATTACTGGTCGGTTCGGTAATCGGTAACCCGGCCCCGATGGCCGCTGCCATGGGTTCCTCAATCAGATAGACCTCCCGGGCCCCGGCGGACTCGGCCGATTCCCGGACCGCCCTTTTTTCAACCTGGGTGATACCGGATGGCACACAAATGATGATGCGGGGCCGGATTAAGGTCCTGCGATTGTGGACCTTCCGGATAAAATGGCGCAGCATGGCTTCGGTGACTTCAAAATCGGCAATGACACCGTCTTTCATGGGCCGTATGGCGATGATATTACCGGGGGTTCGTCCGAGCATCAACTTGGCCTCTTTTCCGACGGCCAGGACCTTGTTATAACCTTTGTTATCCCTACGAACCGCCACGACCGATGGTTCGCTTAAAACAATGCCTCGGCCTTTGACATAAACCAGGGTATTGGCGGTTCCCAGATCAATGGCCAAATCATTGGAGAAAATTCCCAGGAGAGGATCTAAAAACATAGTTGCTCCTTAAGTAAAAAAATAAAGTAATTTAAAAGAATATCAACTTTTTCCGTAAAGTTCAAGTTTTTTAACGGGTCGTTCAGGAGTCCCGGTCCCCAGAGGGCTCGCCTTCCCATTGGATGATTTTTTTGAGGATAAATTGAAAGAATACGCTATAATAGGAAATTAGTAGTTAGCGATCCGGATTAGTCAACCTATTACAGCAAAAGGGTTTGCTGAAAGCCAGAGTTCGGATTGAAGATGACTCATTAAAGGGATTTTGGGGGTTTATTCTGGATTCTGACTTCTGGATTCTAATCACGGCTGACCGCTCCATAAAGATTGGATCATGAAACGCTATCGTTGGGAATTATTGTTGGGCGCCGGATTTTTAGGTTTGTCGTCCTTTTTCTACCTGGTCCAAATCGGAATTTTTCAAACGCCCCGTGACACCTTCTTCTATTTATTCCAGGACCTGGCCTTTGTCCCCATCCAGGTCTTGCTGGTTACCCTGATTATCAATCAATTACTGACGGTCCGGGAAAAACGGAATCTGATCAAAAAGTTGAATATGGTCATCGGGGTATATTTTTCGGAAGTGGGAACGGATTTATTAAGGCTTTTTTATCAGTTTGAACCGAATGCCCAAGCCATAAAACAGGAATTGATTATCGATCATCACTGGTCGGGGAAGCGTTTTTCTTCTCAGGCCAGGGCCTTTCGGCAATTCGATTATCAAATCCATATCGATCCGGGGTCTTTATTGGAGCTGAAAACCTTCCTATTGGATAAGCGACCGTTTTTGCTCAGTCTTTTGGAAAATCCAAATTTATTGGAGCACGATTCCTTTACCGATCTGCTTTTAGCGGTCTTTCATGTCACCGATGAATTGGCCTCCCGGCCTTCTTTGATCGACTTGCCCAAAACCGACCTGGCCCATCTGAAGGGGGACATCAAACGGGCCATGGGGCTGTTGATTTCAGAATGGTTGTTTTATCTAAAACATTTAAAAGAGGATTACCCTTATCTGTATTCTCTGGAGATCAGAAAAAACCCCTTTGATCCCCAGGCCTCGGCCGTTATCCGGGATCCGGACGAATGAAAGACAAACTAAGCCCTCATGCCCCTTGGGGGCGCCACGAATTATGAAAATGGTTTACTCCGAACTCTAAATTCCGAACTTATTTCCGAATAAAATTGGATTGACTGTGATTTCATCGGATTAAATAAACAACAATGCACAAATAATTGTGCATTGTTAATTTGTTTTTGTGCTGATAAATATTTTATTTGAACTCTCTAAAATATAACTAATTGATTTTTAAAAATAATAAATCTTGATCTCTTGTGGAATAGATTTTGCTGTAAAAAAAGTTGCCCAAAAC
>JACRBX010000087.1 GCA_016219225.1 Deltaproteobacteria bacterium | reverse complement strand
GCGATGTCCTGGGCATATTCAAAAAAGATGGTGGGTTCCGTATAGGTATAAGAGATGGACTGACATTGAGCCCTGAGGGCGGCAGCGACGATTTCTTCAGCGGCCATCTCCTGGCCGGGAATATGCTTCAATTCTGAAGCTTGGGAGATGTCGGCGTTCTGGCAAAAGAGACAACGGAAATTACAGCCGGCTGTGGCCAGGGAAAAGGAGGTCGAGCCGGGTAAAAAATGAAAGAGGGGTTTCTTTTCAATCGGGTCCACATGATAGGCAATAGGTTTTCCATAAACTAAGGAATAAAGGGTACCCCCCTGATTTTCCCGGACCCCGCAGATTCCGCGTTTTCCCTCTTTAATCAGACAATGGTGACTGCATAAATAGCACCAGACCTTCTCATCTTCTTTTTTTTGATACAGACGGGCCTCGATCATGAGACACCTCCATAAGAGAGCTCAAAGCTCAAAGACGAAAACTCAAAGTTCAAAGGTTTTCGCGCCTGAAACTTGCATCTTGCATCTTGAAACTTCATTCTTTAATTTATCCCTGACCCCCGACCCCTAATCCCTGAATGCTGTTTTCTAACTAAAACCGTTCTTTCAAAACCGCCCCGCTGCTTCCGGAAGTCACCATCTGGGCATAACGAAAAGCATATCCGGATTGGATCTTCGGGGGAAGAGGGACCCAATGCTTCTTCCGTTTCTTGAGTTTCTCTTTAGAGACCAGCAATGAAATCTTTTTCTTGGGGATATCGATTTCGATCCGGTCTCCTTCTTGGACCAGGGCGATCGGTCCCCCGGCGGCTGCTTCCGGAGAGACATGTCCGATGGCTGCTCCCTGAGTGCCGCCGCTGAAGCGGCCGTCCGTGATCAGGGCCACCTCCTTGCCCAGCCCCATGCCGATGATGGCCGAGGTCGGAGAAAGCATTTCCTGCATACCCGGACCGCCCTTCGGACCTTCATAGCGGATAACCACCACATCGCCTTTCTTTATTTTCTTCCCTAATATGGCCTTCTGGGCCTCCTGTTCCGAATCAAAAATCCGGGCCGGCCCGGTGTGGGTCATCATCTCCGGGGCCACGGCCGATTGTTTGACCACCGACCCTTCGGGGGCCAGATTTCCATAGAGGATGGCAATCCCCCCTTCGGCGTGATAGGGATTGGTCAGCGGACGAATAATTTCCGGGTCCAAAATTTTTTTCCCTTTCAGATTTTCTTCCAGGCGGGCCCCGGTTACCGTTGTTACTTTAAGATCGATTGCCTTGATTTTGGTCAACTCGGCCATGACCGCCTGAATCCCCCCGGCTTCATCTAACTCCTGGAGGCTATGGGGTCCACCAGGGATCAGACTGCACAGGTGGGGTGTTCGTTGGCTGATCAGGTTAAACAGGTCCAGGGGCAGGTCCAGTTCGGCTTCATGGGCGATGGCCGGCACATGGAGTACTGTATTGGTCGAACATCCCAGGGCCATATCCACCGCGATGGCATTCTGAAAGGCGGCCATGGTGGCGATGTCCCGGGGGCGGATATTCTTTTTCCAAAGTTCCATCACCTTCATCCCGGCCTGTTTGGCCAGACGGATACGTGCTGCGGACACGGCCGGGATGGTTCCGTTTCCAGGCAGGCCCAGACCGATGGCCTCGGTCAAACAGTTCATGGAATTGGCCGTGAACATCCCGGCACAGGAACCGCATCCGGGACAGGCCACATCTTCCAGTTCCTGTAAATCCCTGGCCTTCATCTTTCCGGATCTGACCTGACCGACTCCTTCGAAGACGCTGATCAAGTGGACATCCTTTTTCCGCCATCTTCCGGTAAGCATAGGGCCTCCACTGACCATGATAGCCGGAATATTTAAACGCAGCATGGCCATGAGCATTCCGGGAATGATCTTATCGCAGTTGGGGATCAAAACCAGGGCATCAAAAGGATGGGCCCGGGCCATCACCTCTACGGAATCGGCTATCAGTTCCCGGCTGGCCAGGGAATATTTCATCCCTTCATGATTCATGGCGATTCCGTCACATACCCCGATTGTCGAGAACTCAATGGGAGTTCCTCCATTCATGCGGACCCCGGCCTTGACGGCCCGGGCGATCTGATTCAGATGGATATGGCCGGGGATGATTTCATTGGCTGAGTTGACGACTCCGATCAGGGGCCGGGCAATTTCTTCATCGGTATAACCCATGGCCTTGAATAATGACCGGTGGGGGCTTTTTTCGATCCCTTTTTTCATGGCATCACTGCGCATTTTTTTCTCCTTCTTAATCGATTGATTTAATAATTAACTATAAAGGGCAATTAAAATGAATTCAATTATTTTTAAACATGACGTCCTTAAAGGACCTCTTCTTTCTGTGTTTTTAGATCATCCCCGCCAGGAACCATTGGTCTTCATACTGGTCATACTTCAACAGATAGACCCGCTGATCATCGGCCCGGACCTTAAAATAGAGATAGTCTTCTCCATACCAGCGATCCAGGATTTCTTCTACGGTAAAAACCCTCTCGAGGAGTTTAAAGGAAAGGGGACGTTCCGGATAGCGGTAACCGGCATAACAGGAGACCTCAATACGAAAATCTTGATCAGTCACCTTATTGTTCCCTGCACTCTTTTGCCTATTTTAGGGTGGTTTTATTTCAATACAATTTACCATTTTGAGGTTAAATAAGAAATCCCTTTTCTATGCCGTTGCTAAGCCCTCATGCCCCAAGTGGAGGCACTATGAAACATGAAAATGGGTTCTTGATTCCGAAATCCGAATTCTAAAATCCAAAATCAAAGTGAACTTGCCTTGCAATGGCCGGATGGGGTGTGTTATGGTAGCCCCAATTTACAGAAAGGGGAAAAGAAGAGAACCTGTGGAATGGATAACCGGCCTGATTGATCTTTTTTTACACCTGGATCAACATTTAAATATTATTATTCGGGATTACGGTCTTTGGACCTATTTGATCCTTTTTATCATTATCTTTTGCGAGACCGGTCTGGTCGTAACCCCTATCCTTCCGGGGGACTCCCTCTTGTTCGCCGCCGGGGCCTTTGCCGCCGGAGGCGCCTTGGATCCCCTCTGGTTATTTCTTCTCCTTGGAACAGCCGCCGTGGCCGGGGATACGGTGAATTACTGGATTGGCAACTGGGTGGGACCTAAAATTTTTCACCAGGAAGAGTTGCGTTTTTTTAAAAAAGAATATCTGATCCGGACCCATGAATTTTATGAAAGACATGGGGGCAAGACCATCATTATCGCCCGTTTCATCCCGATCATTCGCACCTTTGCCCCTTTTGTGGCCGGCATCGGGGAAATGACTTATTTCCGGTTCATCTCTTATAATGTCATCGGCGGAATCGTCTGGATCGCCCTCTTTATTTTCGGGGGCTATTACTTCGGGAACCTGCCCATGGTCAAAAAGAACTTCACCCTGGTTATTCTGGCCATTGTTTTTATTTCCGTTCTTCCGGGGATCATCGAGTATCTCCGCCATCGGCTGGGGGCTTCAAAAAAATAACTGGGCTGAAGGACTCAGAAAGGCCCTTTCCAAAGGTTCAGACCGGTCTTTAAATCCCTTTCACGGATCCGCTGGGGACCGATCCATTCCTGCAGGGTGAGTTCTCCGGCAAACAGGATCGTTCCTTCCACCAGATGGCCGCCCAGCACCTGCCCGTCGATCCTACTAAAAAGGATATGGGCGTGAACAAAAGGCTTCTCATTCAAGATCGAGATATTACCCTGACAGGAAACGATCTCCAATTCCTCATTCAACTGAATCGTTTGATAGCTTCTTTTGACCTGATCATAACATGCAAAGGCCCCTTGGCTGACGGCCCCGATGACCGATAGAGATCCAGCGACGATATGATGTCTTATACAAAACTCCTGAAGGACCGGGAGGAGATCTTCTTGGTAAGGGAGACGCTCCATAAACATTCTCCCTAAGGTAAAGGCGCTCTTTGGCATAGCCGTTTCCTTTTTTAATTTGGTGAGGCCTCTAAGTGGTAACGCCGGCGGAGCCTGGCGGAAAGATCCCGGATCATCCGAAAGGCCTGTTCCACGGTTTTCTCTCCATCCGGATTGACCAGGCAACAGGTGGCCGGAGACAGCAGGCTCCTGGAAATCAGAAATTCGCGATCCAGGCCTTTTTTTTCCAGCCAGTCCCATTGGGCGATCAATCGTGCTTCCAGAGAATCCAGGTCTTCTTGTTCAAAAGGTTCGAAATTGGTAGGGACTATCCCCCAGACCAGAAGCCCGCCCCGGTCTAAAAATTTTCCGATGGATTTATGGTAGGAGGAAAAAACCTCTCCATTGGTATAGATATCCAAGGAGAGGATATCGAGATCCAGGCCTAATAGAAAATCCCAGTCGGGATTGCCGCATAAATGGACCCCCCGGGGTCTTTCAATCAGGGAAAAGAAATATTCCAGATCCCCTCGGGCCGCCTGATCGCCATAGCCGGCCATGGCACTGAACAGAAATTGCAATCCCGGTTCATCGATATACATAAAGGCATTGGGATTTTTTTCTTTAAGGCGGCCTAACTGACTATTCACCCGCTTGGCCATGAATTCGAGTAAAAAAGGCCGGACCGTATCATCAAAAAGGATGGGCCGGCCTTCCTCATCCTGGACATTGAACCCGAAACTGATGGGCCCTTCAAGCTGGCCCCGGATGGCCGGGCGGCTCGATAAATCAAGCTCCAGATAACGCTGGTAAACCACCGAATATTGAGGGCTGATATCAAAATAATCCGGCTCCTCGAAATGCGTCAAGGCTCCTTCCAATTCCAAGGCAAACTTTTCGTGGGAAAACCGCAAGGTCCTTTTTTCAAGATCCAGCAGGATACCGGGGAAGTGTTCCGAGGCCTGGACGTACATGTCTTCATAATAGCTCACATGGGGCAATTGAGGCCAGAAGGGTATATCCAAAGACAAGGCGGTTTTAAGGGCTTGATCGACATCCCGGTGGGGCATAACCGCCATGGCCGTGGTCAACAGATTTCCAGGGATGGGCATAAATGAGGACCTTTCGTTAAAGGATGGCTGCCACCGGCCTCTTCCCTTAAGTCCGCCAGAGAGGAGGATCTTCAAGCGGTGTAGTTTAAGTCTGATGCCCATGTAAAAACTCGTCATTCCCGCGCAGGCGGGAATCCAGGTTACTCTTAACCACTTAGAAACTGGATTCCCGTCCCCGATTAAGACATTCGAGGACAAGCTTTCACGGGAATGACGAAAATGAGCGTTTAGCGACTTGCGAGTCCATCAGGGATTAACCGCTATGCCGGATATGGACGATTTCTCCATCCCGGACCACATATTCCTTGCCCTCCAAACGCAGCTTTCCCTTATTCTTGACCTGGTTCAACCCCCCGAGTTCAATCAGCTCTTCAAAACCCACTACCTCGGCCCGAATGAACCCCTTGGCCAGGTCCGAATGGATCGTAGCCGCAGCCTCCAGGGCCGTAGCCCCCCGGCGAATCGTCCAGGCCCTGACCTCGTCTTCTCCGACGGTAAAAAAGGATTGAAGCCCCAGGATATCATAGGAAAGCTGTAAAACCCGGCTGCGGCTTAATTCGGTAATAGCATATTCTTCCATGAACAGGGCGGCATCCTCCGGGGATAATTCGGACATCTCCTTTTCCAGCCGGGCGGAGAGATAGACTACAGCACTGGATTGATGATCATAGTTAATAGCAGGACCCTTCCCATCGTCCCCGGTATTGACCACCACTAAAACCGGTTTGAGGGATAGAAACCCATAACCCTTTAACGGTTTTAAGGCCTCAGAACTCAGTTCCAGATCCCTTAAGGGTTTTTCTTCTTCCAGGGCGGCCTGCATGGTTTCAAACCATGGTTTCTCTTTGAGGGCCTGTTCCCGGTCCAGGGCGCCTTTTTTGAGTCCTTCCAACAAACGCTCATAGCGGCGTTCAACAGCCGTCAGGTCCTGCAATAAAAATTCGGTATCCAGGAGGGCCAGGTCTCTGCGGGGATCAACAGAACCTTCACTTGGGGCCACGGCTGGATTATCAAAGGCCCGGACCACATGGACAAAGGCATCCATTTGCCCGAGGAGGTTTACAAAGGCCCCGGGGAGTCCTTTTTTGCTGATCCCTTTATCCAGGCCGGCGATGTCGGCAAAGGTTACCTTGGCGTAAATGGTCTTTTTAGGTTGAAAGATCCGGCTGAGCCGATCGACCCGCGGGTCCGGCACCTCGGCCACGGCGGTGTGAATTTCCAGCTTTCCGGAAGAAAAGGCCGAAACGGCCTTCTCCCCTCCGGCCAGGGCTTGAAAAAGGGTCGTCTTTCCGGTTTGAGGCAGTCCAATAATTCCAATTTGCATTTTTTCAATATGCCTTAAATGAAGATCAGGGTCAAGTAAAGGTTGGTTTGAGACTTTTTTTATTCTTTACAACAATGGGCCGGGCCTAGTAATATCATAATAAACTTGGGGCCATAGGCTATGGGCAGATTACAGGTTCCAAGGTTTTTACGCTTGCAACCTGAAACTTGCAACTTGAAACTTTATTTTTTGCGTTAAGGAAAAGGATATGGATGGAACCGGTGCTTGCGGTATCAACTGTTTTACCTGTAAACTTTTTGTAGACGGCAAATGCAGCCCTTGCGGGTCCGGCAGGTCGGAAAGGGCCACCCGGAAATTAGCCACTCAACTTAGACTCATGGGCGGTGTCTGCCCGATCTTAAATTGCGCCCTGGAACGGGGAGTGGAATTCTGTCTTCGTGACTGTGAAAGCTTTCCCTGCCCCCATTTTAAATCAGGCCCCTATCCTTTCAGTGGTGATTTTTTGCAGATGCAGATTCGTAGAAGAGGGGGAGAGGCGTCAAAAAGCATCCCTAAATCCAAAATCCATTAATTATGATAACCATCGACGGGAGTTACGGTGAGGGAGGCGGGCAGATCCTCAGGACCGCCCTTTCACTGTCTGTGATCTTTGGGATTCCGGTCAGGATCGAACAAATTCGTAATAATCGGAAAAAGCCCGGCCTCATGCCCCAACACCTGACGGCAGTTAAGGCCCTGCAGGAAATCTGTCAGGCCCGGGTAGATGGAGCGGTCATTGGTTCAAAGGAATTAAGCTTTGAGCCTGGAAGGGTTAAACCAGGAGAATATTCTTTTGATGTCGGTACGGCCGGCTCCACTTCTTTGATATTCCAGTCCCTCCTGCTTCCCCTGACCTTGTCCGGCGGCGATTCTCTGGTCCGCTTAAAAGGGGGCACCCATGTCCCTTGGAGCCCGCCTTTTCATTATCTGGAATGGGTCTTCCTTCCGGTTTTGGTCCGCATGGGGATTCAGGTCCAAATGAAATTAAAAAAATGGGGCTGGTATCCCAAGGGAGGCGGAGAGATCGAGGCCCGAATCAAACCAGTAAAGCAGTTAATGCCGCTTTCGTTGGGTCAACCCTGGAAACCCGCTTGGATTAAGTGCTTCTGTGCCTCCTCTCATCTTCCCGAGCATATCCGGGAACGGGAAAAACAGCAGGTTGAAGAACTTCTCAGCCCAAAAGCCCTCCAGGCCCACTATGAACTGATAGAAGGCCCTTCTCCGGGACAGGGGAATATCGTCTTTATTGCCGCCGGAGGAGGCCCGGGCTATGCCGGTTTTTCATCTCTGGGCCAGAGAGGGAAAAGGGCGGAGCAGGTGGCCGGTGAGGCGGTGGATTCTCTGCTGGCCTTTATGGAATCCGGTGCCTCGGTGGAAGCGCATTTGGCCGATCAGTTGGTCCCCTATCTGGCCCTGGCCCAAGGACCTTCGGAGATCCTGGTCCAGCGGATTTCCTCCCACCTTAAAACCAATCTCTGGGTGGTCCGGCAATTTTGCCAAGTAAACATTACGCTTTCAGAAGAGGGGATGGTTGGAAGATTGCAAATCCACCTGACAGGAAGGACGTCCATAGCTTCTTGAAAGGTTGCAATCTCCCTGCCAATGTTATATATTACCATCAAAAATAGTTGGGAAATGATGGAATCCGGGCATAACTATCCGGGATTCAGAATATAATAGGAGAAATAGGATTATGTCTCATCATGATAAGGATAAGGATCAACCCGCCGAGAAGGCGGATTATTTTTTCGCTGAATTAGAAAATGGGGAATTGGTCATGAAACCATTTTGCCTCTGTGGAAACCAACTGGAAGAAGATTACTTTTGTGAAAAATGCCAACGTCAGTGCCGTTGCACCGATGTGGTCTGTGCCGATGAAACCACATTCCGCTTCATCCAGGATCACCCCCCATTTAAAAAATTTAAATTCTATATTGCCTCCAAATAAACCGGGTTCAGGGTATAAGGTTCAAGGTTCAAGGTTCAAAATTAGAGGTCGGGGACCAGGGATCGGGGATCAGTTGAAGAGGAAGTTGCAAGTACCAGTTATTAGAAAGGAAGTATCGATATGAACGAAAACGAATCAGCCATTAAACCGGTAGCTCCCGGAGAGGGAATCATGCCGGTCCATGGGACCTTTAATTTTCAATGCGGCCCCGGGGTTAAATGTTTTACCCGCTGTTGCCGGGATGTAACTATTGTTTTGACCCCTTACGATATCCTGCGTTTAAAAAACCGCCTGGGCATCCCTTCCGAGGATTTTATCGATCAGTATACCCTGCCCCTGACCAAAAGCGATTCCGGACTGCCTGTTTTTATACTGAAAATGGGGGATGATGCGGATAAACGCTGCCCTTTTGTTAGCGCCGAACAGGGGTGTGCCGTCTATTCCGAAAGGCCCTGGGCCTGCCGGATGTACCCTTTGGACACCCGTGAAGGAGATGAAGGGGACGAGGAATATTTTATAACCGCCGACCCCGGGCAATGCCTGGGATTAGCGGAAAATCACTCCCTGACCACCGAAGAGTGGGAAAAAGGACAAGGGCTGGATATCTATAAAGAGGTCGAAGAACTGTTCAATCAAGTCACCTCGGCCCAACGCATCTGGGGGGACCATAAGCTGGACGGCAAGGTCCAGAATATGGTCCTGCTGGCCTGTTACAACACCGAACGATTCAGAAAATTCGTCTTTGAAAGCAATTTTCTGAAGCTTTTCGATCTTTCTCCGGAAGAGATAGAAATACTCAAAACCGATGACCTGGAGCTGCTCAAGCTCGGCTTTAAATGGCTGCAATTCGGCCTCCTGGGAAGATCAACCATCCCCATCCGGGAAGAGGTCATAAAAGCCAAGGAAAAGGAATTGGGGATCACCTTGCCAAAGGATGACGGCCTCTGGAAAAACCCGGAAATCAAAACCGGCAAATAGAGAGACAGAATGTTTAAGGAGCGCTACGCTTGAGGAGCGTTCGTCTTCGACGAACTTGAGGTTAAAGGCAGTTGCCTCTTCCCTCAAACGAATCCCGCTTAGGTCGGGACTTAAGCGAAGCGCTCCTTAAACAACGCAGAAATTTAAGAGCGCTTATAAAATTCTGAACGATAAATTCTCAGAATTGCCATGTTAGAACCTATGAAACCTCCTGAAATTTTTACCTATCTGGAAAGGGACGCCTTTTCATTTGCCTGCCATTCGGACCTTTCCTGTTTTACCGAATGTTGCCGGGACTTGAATCTGGTCCTGACTCCCTATGATATCCTCCGGCTCAAAAAAAGCCTGGCCTTGACATCAGCCGATTTTTTAGATCAATACACAACCATCAAACCCAATGAACATAATGGCTTTCCGGCTGTCTTGCTGAAAATGCAGGAGGACGAAGGCCGGAGGTGTCCCTTTGTCACGCCGGTCGGCTGCCGGATCTATGAGGACCGGCCCGGGGCCTGCCGCATTTATCCCATCGGCCGTGGTTCTTCCAGGACCAAAGGCCAGGAAGGCGCCAGGGAAATCTTTTTTGTAGTCAAAGAGGCCCATTGTCGGGGGTTTTATGAACCGAAGGAATGGACGGTTTCGGACTGGTCAAAGGACCAGGGGCTCGAACCCTATACCTTTTATAATGATCTTTGGACCGAAATCATCACCCACAAAGGCTCCTTGGGGCCAGAAGAGATGGTCTCCCAAAAGCTGCAGATGTTTTTTATGGCCAGCTACAACCTCGACCAGTTCCGCCAGTTTGTTTTCAAGAGTACTTTTTTACAACGCTTTCTCATCCCGGACGAAACCGTCCGAAAAATGGAATCGGACGATGAAGAACTTCTCAGGCTGGGCTTGGATTGGCTCAAATTCGTCCTCTTTGGGGAAAAGGTTATTCCTCTGAAATAGGAAGCGGAGGGCTAATGTTTGAAGGCCCGCTGGCCGGTGAAATTTTTCTTGCTCCGTGGTATCATTTTTAAAATGAAAAATACTCTAAAATACAAGGGACATACTGGAACGGTTGTGTTTGATGCCGACGACCATATTTTCCATGGCCGTCTCATGGGCCTTACGGATATTATAACTTTTGAAGGGGCATCGGTTTCAGAACTGGAAAAAGATTTTCGGTCTGCCGTGGACGAATACTTGAAAACCTGTAAAGAGATCAACCGGCTGCCTGAAAAGCCTTTCTCGGGTCGCTTTATGCTGCGAGTTCCTTCCGAACTTCATTGTGCTATCGCCCTAGCGGCCAAGAGGGAAGGCAAGAGCATCAACGCTTGGATTGCCGAAGTCTGTCAACAAAACGCCATTGCTTAGGCAACTTCCCGCCTCCAGCCCAAAGACACGGTCGGTAATCTTGAACCCACTTTAAGGTCGCCCCTACCGTTAGGTTCAAATATCTGGGAAATATCTTCAGATCCAAAGTCTTTGCCATGCTTCTCTCTAAAGGTAAAATAACTCCCGATCATATTAATCTGCTGAAATCCTGGAAACATTCCGGCTTTCAGGTCTTCTGCGGTCCAAGAATCCATCCCAGGAAAAAAGAGGCCAGGGCCTACGGCTCGTAGAGGCGAGACTACGCCTCGGAGAGAAAACCTGGCCCGCTATATCATCCGGGCCTCTTTTTCTCAGGAACGAATGACCTATCTCCCGGAAGAGTCCCGGATCATCTACCGTTCTAAGGACAAGCGCCAAGAAAAAACTTTTGACGCATTAGATTGGCCCTGCCCTGTTAAATAGGGGACGTCGATTTTTTTCTTCAAATTCCTACTTTTTTTCTGGAGTCGCAGTCACCCCGAACCAGGTTTATTCCATTTAACAGGGTGAATGGCCATGACCTCTCATATCCCCGATCAAAGAGAACAAATGGTCCGCTATTATGGTTTCTATAGTAACGTTTCCCGGGAATTCGTCAAAAAGAAAATCAAGATACCCTCATTCCCTGTGTCCTGGAACCAAACAATAAGGCCAGACCCAATCAGAGACCCCCACCCAAGCCCAAATCCCTCGATCTTCAGATACGGCATTGGGTCTGACCATAGCCAACCTATTTAAATATCATGATAAACATACCATCTGAAGCCAATAGCTTGCCTTTACAGGAAGCAATGATTTGTGTCACCAACAAGCGCCTTTAAGGGATATGATTAATTTTTGACGAACCTTTCAGGTGGCTCATAAGGAAGGTTACGTTTATTTTTGAAATAGGTTGAAATCGAGCAGCCGGGCGCCGTGGATGACGCGCATAATGATTACCCTTGATCCTTCCATACGAAAGATCGTTCGGTAGTTACCATAAAGGATATGCCGATACTCTTTATTTAAATCCTGTGATTCGAGAATAACCGGGCACCTTGCCGGGAATTTTTCCAGGGAATCGATTTGCCTTTCAATTTCTTTTACCCAGTTGTCTGCGGCTTGTGGATTATCTATCGCAATATAGCG
>JACRBX010000086.1 GCA_016219225.1 Deltaproteobacteria bacterium | reverse complement strand
GGGATCTGACTAACAAAGAAAAACAGTTTTATCGAAGGACAAAAAAGTGAAAGTACCAAAATTTAAGGCCAGAAAAGAAGAAAGGGAATTTTGGGATACCCATGAGTCCACCGATTTTCTGGATGATTTCGAGCCGTCAAAAGACGTGGTTTTTGTTCGACCTAAAAAAGAAGTGATTTCTTTGCGGCTTGAGCCGAAGGTCATAAAAAAACTACGAGAATTAGCCGATAAGGAAGGGCTTCCTCCAACCACCTATGCCAGGATGTTAATCGTCAAAGGAATTCGCCTTCAGACAAGCTAAAGGCTTCAAGTTTAAAAGTGTAAATGTTCATCCGAACTATTGCCACCCATTCGGCCGCGGTAGGAACCATCCTTTCGGATGGCCCCCCGCACAGATCCCAGCGAGCGGGACTACGCACTGGGCTCTTACCTCGGGTGTTTGGCGCTTTGGCGCTCACTTGAACTGACCCACCCCTTCCCGATCTTCTTTAACCCTTCCAGAAGACGTCCCCTTTGCTCTTTTCTAAATTTTATTGTTCACGCTGGAATTATCTGGTATCATTCAAAGAACTGTTTATTAATTTCTAAAATAAGGAATACGAAACCAAACGGCTCAAAGAGGCCAGGGGAAAAAAAGCTGCATAGAAGAGATTCGGCAAAGAGGTGTCTTTTAGACAAAAAAACAAAAGAGGAGATGCCCAAATGAAAGTTTTTAAGGACGATAAATGGTTGGGTTATTTTTTGGCTGGACTGTTCGTGGCAGCCATGTTAATCGGGGGCTGCGTAGGGACAAGGAATTATCCCTATAACCCTCCGGCGGATACTGGTGTGCCGGCGAGGGTTGTGCCTGACGATCCGAAGTACAAAATTTATACACCCTAATGGTGCGCTTATGGACCAGTAATCCCCTTTTCCTGGAACTCGTCCTCCGTTTCGGAGAGTAGTGGAATCCTATTGTGCTTGGCTGGAAGATGTCGGCTTAAGCGCATTATTATTAAAACAAGAATAGGAAATGGTTGGACTGAAATGAAAACCAGGATTACTATTGCCATCCTCTGCCTGTTTCTATTCGTCTCGATCCCCTTGCCGGGTGGGGCGGTCCCCCTTTCGTTGGGAAAAAATATCACAGCGATCTTAGCCAACCAATCCGTATCGAATGAAGGATTTGATTTCATTGTTTTGGGGGATAACCGGGGAAATGAAGAAATTTATAAACGTCTGTTGAATCGCGCCCGGGATTTTAAACCCCGCTTTCTTCTCAATACCGGTGATATCATCAAGGGAGGTCAAGCCGCGGAATTCGAAACCTACCGGGAATTGATTGCAGATTTCGATATTCCCATCCTCCATATCCCCGGTAATCACGATGTCTATTTTGACCGGAACAATTACCGCAAGTTTGTCGGGGACTATAATTGGTCTTTTGATTATGGTAATTGTCGCCTTATCGGGTTGGATAATGGGAATGGAACATTTAACGATGAAGCGCTGGAGTTTGCCCGGAGCAGGCTGACAAAAGAGAAGGTCTGCCTGGTTGCTTTTCATAAACCGCCGGCTGTCGGCCGTTGGAAAGTTCATGCCATGATCGGGGACTCCAATGGGGGCCGGGGCGGAGAGGTTATGACGCTAATCAAGGCCGTCGCCGGTCCCATGGTCTTCCTCGGGCATATCCACCTCTATGATACGATGGACATAGATGGAATCTTATATGTCATCAGCGGTGGAGGAGGTGCGCCCCTCTATGATAATTATGGATTCGGAAAAGCCGTTTATGGCTTTGTTTTGGTTCAGGTGAAATCGACGGGTATTTCCCATCGCTGGGTACCGCTCCAATAGCCGGTCTCATCCACGTAGCCGCCTAATGAGCAATCCTTCTTATTGTTCGCCAACGCATACTATACGACAAACTCCGATAACTCCAGTGGCAGGGCAAAAACAACGGCCGATTTGGCCTCCGGAAGGACATAGGTCAGGTCCGCGGAGGGCGGCCCGCCTTCCAGGGTTTGCCTGGCGGCGATCCCGACGGCCACCGCCCCCGAGTGGAGGACTAAATTTTTACGGTCCGGGTCAGTTTTTCCTTCTCCATTTTTCCTCCTTTTTCTCGTGGCCAAAGCAAACCGCCCCTCCGGCCGCAGGCCGGTTGTGGGTTAAGACCTGATGAGTATAGGATCAATCCGGCGCCGGGTTAAAATGGAAAGAGATAAATGGAACAGAATATGATAATATGAAATCATAGGAAGCCCCGGCCGGAAAGACGCGGGTGAGGGGACGTTTTAATTTCTGAAAGGAGACCCGGTATGGAAAATCCCGTGAGACAGAGATTGGCCCATATTTGTCTGTTGGTCAAAGACATCGATCAGGCCATCGAACATTATACCCGTATTCTGGGGGTGGTTTCTCCCGCCCTGCTGAATCAGCCGGTTGCCAAAGAGGAATGTTACGCCGGGGAAGACCGCTATTTTACGGCATTTTTCAAGGCGGATCGGGGCGGCTGCGATATTCAGCTCCTTCAGCCCCTGGAGGCGGGGTCGCCGCTGTATAAGCGTCTGGAGACCCACGGCGAAGGGCTTCATCACATTGCCTTTACCTCGACCCACCTGGAGGATACCTTCCGCAGGCTGAAGCAGGAAAAGGTCGCCCTGCACGGGGAGCAGTTTAATTTCGATGTGAATAATCCCGATGTGCGCTGGGTCTGGATTACCCCGCAATTTGCCCACGGGGTTTTGATCGAGGTGATGGATGAGTTCCCGAAGAAAGATCGATAAAATTCAGGCGGGGTGGGAACGTGGATTTTTTGATACACTGGTTTGACCTGTTCGGAACGGTGGTCTTCGCCATCACCGGCGCCCTGGCTGCCGGCAGGAAGCGGATGGACATCTTCGGGGTGGTGGTGCTCGGCTGTGTGACCGCCCTGGGAGGCGGCACCTTGCGGGACGTGGTCCTCGGGGCCCATCCGGTTTTTTGGGTCGCCAACACGAATTATCTGGCCATCGCCTCGATTGCCGCCTTCGGCACCTTTTTGTTAGCCCAGCGCCTCCGGTTGCCGGAGAACGTCCTGATGTATGCCGATGCGGTCGGCCTGGCTGTTTTCACGGTGATCGGCTTTCGCAAAGGCTTTCAGGCAACCCATGAATACAGTATTGCCATCATCATGGGCATGACCACCGGCGTAGTGGGCGGCATCATCCGGGACCTGCTCTCCGGTGAGGTCCCCTTGATCCTTCGCCGGGAAATCTATGCTTCCGCCAGTCTCTGCGGTGCGGCCCTGTTGGCGCTGCTGTCTTATTTTAAGTTTCCCGATCCCTTAAATATTTCTGCGGCCTTCCTGAGCGCCCTGTTGATTCGCCTGGCGGCGCTGTATTGGAACCTGGCTTTGCCCCATTTCCAGTTGGAAGAAGACCGATAAAATAACAAACCCCCACTCCAAAACTTCAGAAGGAATCATTTTGGTCTATTTCGTTGGTCTGGTTGATCAGGCCGCGCCAGGAGTCCCCAAAATCCGTTCAGCCGCCTCGAACCCGGTCCGGAGACTCACCTCCATGCTGGCCCGGTATAGGCCGTCGCCGGCGAAGGCCCAATTGGGATCCAGGGCTCCCAGTTCTTTCCGCATTCTCGGTTGCCGGGCGAGGGTCCCAGGCGGGAGCTGCACCCCGCCGAAGGGCCAGCGGTAGACTCTGGAAAAGATCACTTCATTGGAAAACCCGGCCCAGACCGAATCCATTTCCCGAAGCACCGACTTCGTGACCTCGTCATCCGGTTTATCAAAAAAACCGGCACTTGCTTCTTTTGTGAGAATGACCGTTGCCAGTCCCTTTTCCCTGGGAATCCTACCTTCCCCCTTTCCCTGGTCCTGAACCACGGTTGCAAGAGTAGCAATCTGCGTCCGAAGAAAGGTATTCATAAAGGAATGATCAACAAACGGCCTTGACAGTGCCAGAGCAACCACCATGGAAGGATTGTATTGTACGTTTTTCAGGTCCCGGTCGAGGGACTCGGGAAGATTCGAAATGAGGGCGGGGATAATAGGAAGAGGCACGGCAAAGATAATTTTATCGAACGCATAAGAGCCCTGGTGTTCTCCACCGGTCTCTACCTGGTAGGTCTCTCCGGTTTTCCGGATGCCGATGACCGGGGTGTGGTTCCTTACCTCCAGTTGTTCTCTAATCTTCCGGGTCACCGTTCCCATGCCTTGGTTCAGAGTAAAGATCCGGAAACGGAGAAGGTTAGGGAGAGTGGCGAGAAAGGCCGCCTTGGAGTTTTCCTCTGGAATCCCGAGAAAGAGATCGGCAAAGATAGGAGAGGCGATTTTCTCCAGGATGTCCTCGCTGTAGTCCCTTAGGAGGTAATCCCGAACTGTCTCCTGTTCCAATTCCAGGGTTTTTGGGGTGGGCTGATGCAGACTCAAGTTCCTGCCCAGGGACCGGGCGTAAAGGAACAGCTTGACGAGGTCTTTTTTGTTTTTGAAGTTCAGGAGTCTGTATTTCAGGAAATCATTGTGTGATCCAATCTTGATCCTGTGCTCTTCTCCATCCACGAATGTCGACGAGGTGGCTGGGGTTTCCCTTAGTTGGCCGGACAGGCCGAGTTCCCGGATAAGGGCGAGGAAGACGCTGTGGGATTCAGGAATCGTGTAGGCCCCTTTGTCGATGATGAATCCGTTGACCAAATCCGAATCGGTCCGGTCCCCCTCACCCTTCTCAAAGATCACCGGCCTAAGGCCTTGCTGCTGCAGCCTGTATCCTGCCGCCAGCCCTGCGATTCCTCCTCCGATAATAGCAATATCCATGAGTTCCCTCTCTATCACCCACAATAACTCTAAAGAATGCAAAGAACTCCTTACTCATTGAATTCTGCAAGAGCTATTCTTGAATAAGTTGTTCTCAGGTGCTGTTCCCTTTGGAGTCACGCCTTAATGGAATCAGGGGACTATCTTTCACGGTCTTGAGGACAATGGTCGTCCGGGTGGCCCGGACTCCTTTTATCGAATGGACCTTTTCAAGGAGCAGCCGACCCAGATCGTCATTGTCACAGGCCCATACCTTCAACAGGTAACAGTCTTCCCCCGAGACATGGTGGACTTCCTGGATCTCGTCAATATCTGCAATAGACTGGTCGATGTCCGTTTCGGCCGTTCCGATCTCTACCTTCAGGAACACAAAAGCCAGCACCCCTAACCCGACTGCCCTGTGACTCAGCTTTGTGTTGTAGGATTGGATAATCCCTTTCGCCTCAAGCTTTCGGATTCGTTCAAAGACCGCAGATGGGGTCAATCCCACCTGCTTCCCGATCATGGGATACGATGCTTTTGAATTATTTTGAATAATATTCAATATTTCAATATCTTTTTCGACTATCATTAGTTTTTTCCTTATTTATTACGAAAGATAATTTACAAAATGCTGATTGTCAAGATTAATCTTCAACAATTCAAGGAGTGTTCCTGACCTCGGCTTTTTGCTCTTCCCCCTTTGCTCAGAAGACGGGATTGGCTGACGTCTAAAATAGTGGCCGTTTCAGCCAGCGTCAATTTTTTGTTTTGGATAAATTTACGGAGATCGAACGGCCCTTGACGCTTCGTTTAAAATGGGACAAAAGGTGGGATTAGGCGCGTGTTCGTAAATTCCGAGGACATCAGACTTATTTCTACTGATCATGATATCCCGGATAGAAAGTCCGCCATTTACTTCCAGTCAGGCGAGCCACTGCTATGGTAAATTAAAGGACATTCCGTTCCAAATCGGATGGGCAATTTCCGGATTGCCGAAGAGCAGATCTCCGAAGACGGGGTCAGCCGAGTTTACGCAGGCAGTCCTGGGGGAAACGGTGGGTGCCGCCGATCCCTTCAAGCGTGACCTCGACCAGGGCTTCCGGATCGTTGATCACCCGGTCAGGGTCGGTGATTACCCCTTTGTATCCCACATATTCATTCATGTAGTCTTCCCATCTCGGGTCTTCGGATCTT
>JACRBX010000085.1 GCA_016219225.1 Deltaproteobacteria bacterium | reverse complement strand
TTGATGGTCTCGTAAAAACTCGTCATTCCCGCGAAGGCGGGAATCCAGGCTATATGTAACTAATTAAAAACACTGGATTCCCGTTTTCACGGGAATGACGTAAATCGGCACTTTTGGACTTTTTACGAACGCATCAATATTAAATAACGAACATCGAATTTCGAATCATGAAGGGAATTGTTTTTGCCTTCCTTCGACATTCATTATTCATTATTCGGTATTCGACATTCGATATTCTATCTTTTCATGTTTCGTTGATGCCCCAAAGTTAAAATAGGTCAGGCATCCTGCCTGACAATTGAGCTTAGTAATCACGGAGGTAAGGCATGGCAGGAGAAGATCTTATTCATGAAAGGACGATACACCGGGTCCTCCGGCAAAAGGTCATTCAATACGGCAACCGGGAATTTTGTTATTTCCAGGACCGGGTCTTTGGGTACGAGGACCTGGACCTGGAGTCGGATCGGGTGGCCGCCGGGCTTCAATCCCTGGGTATCGGGAAAGGGGACCAGGTGGCCATTATGATGAACAACCGACCGGAGTTCCTCTTTCTCTGGTTCGGGCTGTGCAAGCTCGGGGCTGTGGAAGTGCCCATCAACACCGCCCACCGGGGGGACCTGCTGACCTATATGATCGACAAGGCCGATTGTCGCCTGGCCGTGGTTGAATCGCCTTTCCTGGACCGGTTGGAGCCTGTGCTAAAGGAACTGCCCAAATTAGAGCAAGTGCTGATTTTGGGTTCGCCCGGAGAGGATCTCCCTTCTTTAGAGAAACCAACGCTCGATTACCGGAAGGTCACGGCCAACGATGGGCAATTCCGGGAAGTGGAGGTCTTCTGGTCCGATCCCTTTATTATCATGTTTACTTCAGGGACCACCGGTCCTTCCAAAGGCTCCCTGATGCCCCATAATTACGCCCTCTATATGGGAGAAATAGTCTCTCAGACAGTCGATTACTCTGAAAAGGATTGCCTGTATAACGCCCTGCCCCTGTTTCACGGAAATGCCCAGCTTCTGTCGGCTATGCCGGCCTTGATGAGTGGTGCCCGTATGGTCCTGGCCGAAAGGTTTTCAGCCGGCCGCTTTTGGGAAGAAATCAAACAATACCGATGTACGGAATTCAATTATATCGGCGGGATTCTGAGCTTTCTTTGGAAGGCCGATCCCCGACCGGATGATGCCGATAACCCTTTACGGGTCATGTTGGGCGGGGGTGCCCCCATGGACCTTTTCGACAAGATCGAAAAGAGGTTCGGGGTTACCCTGATTGAAGGCTACGGCATGAGTGAAATCGGATTGCCCTTGATGAACTCGATTAAAGAACGGAAGAAAGGGACCTGCGGAAAGGCCTGGGCCGGTTACCAGGTCAGGGTGGTGGACGATCATGGCCTGGAAGTTGGGCCTCATGTGCCAGGTGAATTGCTGATCCGTCCCAACAAACCTTTTTCCATGCTTCTCGAATATTACAAAATGCCCGAGAAGACGGTGGAGGCCTGGGCCGATCTTTGGTTCCACACCGGGGATTATCTCTATTACGATGAAGAGGGCTACTTTTATTTTGTCGACCGCAAGAAAGATGCCCTTCGCCGGCGGGGTGAAAATATCTCTTCCTACGAAGTGGAAAAGGTGATCAATGCCCACCCGGCCATAATGGAATCGGCGGCCATAGCCGTTAAATCGGAAATGGGGGAGGATGAAGTCATGGTCTGTCTGACCTTGAAATCCGGTGAGGCCCTCTCCTCCGTAGAATTAATGGACTATTGCCAAGAGCGCATGGCCTATTTTATGGTCCCACGCTATCTCCGTATGCTTACGGCCCTTCCCAAAACATCCACCCAGCGGGTCCAGAAATATCAACTCCGCCAGGAGGGGGTCACGGCCGATACCTGGGACAGGGAGAAGGCGGGATATCGATTAAAACGCTGAAGTTCGGAGTTCGGAGTTCAGAGTTCGGAGAAGGCCATATTCATACGTGAGGTGCAGTGAAAACGGTTTTTCCTTTAACCCTGACCCCTGACCCCTGATCTCTAAACCTTGCACCCTCAAAGAAAGGGCTGAAAATGAAGGCGGTCGTATTAAAACCCGGATGTCAATTGGCTTTGGAGGAGGTTCCTGAACCTCAAATGGAATCGCCGACCGATATGATCGTTAAGGTGACCACGGCTTCCATCTGCGGTTCCGATATTCACATCAAGTATGGGGAGATCCCCATTCCCCCGGAGACCGTCATCGGCCACGAGTTTGTCGGTCTGGTGGAGGAAGTCGGTTCCGGAGTGGTCCAGTTCAGGCCCGGGGACCGGGTCTGTGTGCCAGCCGGGATCTGGTGCGGTCTTTGTCCGGCCTGCCGCCGGGGGGAGGAACAGAATTGTCTCAACGGAGGGGTCTGGGGAGGCGGGCTTTATTTCGGCCGGCCTTTGGCCGGGGCCCAGACCGAATTTGTCCGGGTGCCCAATGCCGACCTGTGCGCCATGCCCATCCCCGATCAGGTGCCGGATGAACAGGCGGTCTTTGTGGGAGACATCTTCATGACCGGTTATCACGCCGCCTTCCAGGGAGGGATAAGAACCGCCGACACGGTGGTGATTTACGGCTGCGGCCCCATCGGCCTGACGGCCTTGATTTCTGCCCGAATGTTCGGACCCAAAGAGGTTTTTTCCGTAGACCTGTATGACAACCGATTGGCCCTGGCCGAACATTTCGGGGCTACGGTGATCGATGCCCGGAAAGAAGACCCGGTGAATCGGATCCTGGAGGCCACGGATATGCAGGGGGCCGATGTGGCCATTGAAGCCGTAGGCAATCCGGATACCTTTCTGCAATCCCTGAATTCGGTTCGAAGGGGAGGGATGGTCTCGGTGGTGGGACTTTTCCCTTCTTCGGTGGAACTGCCCCTGCCCATTTTCGGCCTCTACGGGGTGCGCATCAATATGGGCCTGGCCAGCCCTTCCTCCATGGGGCAGCTCATGTCGCTTTTGGCCTCCGGCCGATTGGACCTCTCTCCTCTATGCACCCACACCTTTGACCTCAAGGACGCTATGGAGGCCTATGACCTTTTTGAAAATCATAAGGATCAATGCCTTAAGGTAATGCTCAAACCTTAAAAAAGATTTTGGAATTCAGAATTCAGGAGCCAGAATTCAGAATAAGGACAGAATAACCTGTGGAATAATTTAACGAGGAGGGACCCATGGCTTATACCAACGTAAAGGAAACCTTTGACCAGTTGTATAAAAACTTTAATCCCCAGGCGGCCAAGGGGGTCGATGCCGTATTTCAGTGGGAAATTCTCGGCGACGGGGGAGGAAGCTGGCACATGACCGTTAAGGACCAGACCTGCCAGTTGGCCGAGGGAAAACATCCCAAACCCAATGTCTCCCAGACCTCGAGTGTCCAGACCTTTCTGGCCCTGGTCAACAATGAGTTGGGGGGCATGCAGGCCTTTATGAGCGGTAAGCTCAAGGTGCGGGGCAATATTCTATTGGCCCAGAAAATTATGGATATCTGGCCGGCCTGAAACAAAAATGCTGTTTAAGGTTCAATGTTCAACGTTTGGAGTTCAAGATTAGGGGTTAGTGTTTTCCCTTTGTGCCTTGAGCTTTTTGCCTTCAACCCGGCACCTTGTAATTTGAAACTTGCATAAAAAAACTTTGAACCTTGACTTTGAACTTTAGTATCAGTTTAGGTTTTTGAAAAAACGTCGATAATCTCTCCGTCATTCCGGTGAAAACCGGAATCCAGGTTCTTTTCCTCTCAGTATAACGCCTGGATTCCGGTGCCTGCCCCGGACCTGATCCGGGGTTCACCGGAATGACGGTGTGCGAAAGTCAGGATTTTTCAAGTAAAGTATCAAGTTTTTCAAAGGGCTAAATTGTTACGAACTTTAAACATTTTTATTGAGGATTTATTATGGAATCAGAGATAGTAGACCATATATCTCCCTTCTTTCCGGGGATCTTTACCCCGCCGCCATACCATCAGGCTCCGCCGCGGTTGTTGGGAGGATTTTGCCCGGCCTGTGGGGACTACTCTTTTCCGAGGCCTAAATTTTGTCGCCGCTGCCTGGGCGGGGTCGAAGAAACTGATCTCGGGTCGGAAGGGACTTTGTATAGTTTTACGGTCATCCGGACCAAACCCCCTTTAGGGTTACCCCAGCCCTACTCCGTCGGCTATATCGATTTGAAAGGAAAGGACCTGCGGATTTTTGGTCTCCTGGACCCCAAGGCCATAGAGCGGCTGCGAATAGGTTTACCCATGCGCCTGGCTGTGGATCCATTAGGTCACGATGGCCGCGGTTCGCCACGTTTACGCCCCTATTTCACCCCGCAGGAAAAAAAAAAATGACAAGGATTTGTATATGGCTTCAGTAGCGGTTCTGGGGATCGGGATCATCCCCTTCGGCAAACATCCGGAACAGACCGTGGTGGAAATGGCCGTCCAATCCGCCTATCTGGCCGTCAAGGACGCCGGCATCAGGCCCGGGCAAGTAGAAGCCGGCTTTTTTGCCAATGTCCTGGCCGGAAGATTATTCGGTGACGGCACTATCGGACAAAACATCTTCTGGGAAATCGGCATCAATAAGATACCGGTTGTTAATGTGGAAAACGCCTGCACCTCCGGCTCCACGGCTTTTTATCTGGCCTATAATGCCATTGCCTCCGGCCAGGCGGAAGCGGCCCTGGTCGTCGGAGCCGAGAAGATGTGCGTCCCAGAATTCGGCCTTATTAATTCCGGGGAGACCGAACTGGATACGCAGCTCGGTCTGGTAGCCCCGGCCAGCTTTGCCCTCCGGGCCGTTCGCCATAGCCATGAATTCGGCACCAGCGCCGAACAATTAGCCGCCGTGGCCGTTAAAAATCGTCGCCATGCCGGGATGAATCCCCTGGCCTATTTCCGGAAACCGATCACCCTGGAGGAAGTCCTGGCCGCCCCGATGATTGTCGATCCTCTGACCCGATTGCAATGCTGTCCCATTGCCGACGGGGCGGCTGCTGTGGTCCTCGGCTCCAATTCCCTGGCCGGGTCCAACCGCCGGGCCGTCTCTATCAATGCAGCCACTTTGTGCACCGGCAGTTATGAGAGCCCGCAAAATATGACCCTTTGGGAGACGGACTACCGGGGCTGCCGCCTGGCCTATGAAAAAGCCGGGATCGGACCGGAGGATCTGGACGTGGTGGAATGCCATGACGCCTTCACCATCTCCGAAATTCTCCACTATGAGGCCCTGGGGTTATGTCCGCCCGGTGAAGGGGGAAGGATGGTCTTAGGTGGTCAGACCGCCCTGGGTGGACGGATTCCGGTAAACGTCTCCGGGGGTCTTTTGAGCCGGGGGCATCCGGTGGCGGCCACCGGGGTGGTCCAGATCTGCGAAATTATCACCCAACTCCGCCAGGAGGCCGGAGCCCGTCAAGTCGAGGGGGCCCGAATCGGTCTGGCCCATTGCATGGGCGGGGACAAGGCCGGGGATACCAAGTCCTGCACGGTATCGATTTTTTCGAACTAAATGGTCAGGAAGCCGTCAGGGGCCAGGCTGGTGGCTAACATCACCATATTGATATCCTGATGGTCCTTCCAGATACTGCTGGCCTGGTTGTCCGGTTCAAGCCAGAATTTTTCAATCGCTTCAATCAGCGGGGAAAATTGCCTTAAAGATTCGATTTGGTGGGAAAGTGATACTGTTTTTTCAAATAGGCTGGGATTATCCTGAAACATTTCCGGTAATTTTTCCAAGGCATGCAATCCGATGGACAGGCCTAATTCCCGGAAGGCCAGTCGGTATTCCGCCGGGTATTTTAAATGACCCTGCCGGGCATAGGATTCAAGACCCTTGAGGGAAGCATCCAGTAATATCCCGAGCAGATCGGATTGTTTAAAAAAACCGCGGACCATCAATTGGGCCACCCGACCGGCATCGAACAAAAGACCACCGATACCCAGAGGATCATCGGTGGTCCAGTCCGTTCCGGCGGAGATACCGGCCAGGTCGGTGATCTCCGCCGCCAGGTCGGTCCAGGAGGTTTTTTCAAATAATTTTTCCGTCGTGGCCTGAAGTTCATGGAACGTGATATAGCCATCGAGCGGGTCATGGTGTCCCATGGAGGGAACGAGGGGATAGGAAAGGTCGATGCTCATTTTCCAGACCATCCGTTTCCGGCCCCCGGACGGTGGAACGTAGGAAAATCTGGCCTGGGCTGTTTTGGCGAGCTCGATGGCCCATTCATTATACCTGGAATCACCGGTGACCCGGCTGGTGCAATTGAGGGCGTGCATCCATTTGGTTAGATAATGAAAGTACTGGCCGTCCCTGTCCCATTCCAGTCTTTCGTCAATGGGCTCGGCCGCCTTTCGTTCCCTCATGACCTTGCCGATCCGCAACCCCCCTCTGGTAGGGTGTCTTTTGCCCTCCTGCTCATCCAGGCCGCTGATCCAGCCGGTACGGGAATCATCCTGGCGGTGCCGGCCGAGCTGGGTATGGACCTGATCGATAAGTCGCAAAGCGAGAAGCTGGTAATCGGCCTCTGCGGTTTGCCGATAGAGTTCCAGAAAGTTGCAGACGGCGAAGGCATCGGTCCATAAGTAGCGCCGGGGAACCTTCCCGGCCGGGGACAGCCCGGTTCGATCGGCAAATTGGGCCATGATTTCCCGGACTATGGAACTGGAGGCCTTTCGTTTCATCTCTTCTCCTATCAGGAGGCTTCGTTAAAAAGTGCGGTCCTCCCGCCGTCTACCACCAGGTCGTGACAGTTGACGAATCGGCCCTCTTCGCTGGCTAAAAAAAGGGCCGCTGTGGCGATGTCATGAGCCAGACCGGCCGTCCTCAAAGGGGTGGCCTTGGCCAGGTTTTTTTTCAGTTTTTCCATCTTCCGTTCATTGACCTCCGGGTCGAGGGCATTGGCCACTTCAGACCCGCCCCAAAAGATCGGTGTGGCAATGGCCCCCGGGGAGATACAGTTCACCCGAATGCCAAAGGGGCCGAGCTCGACTCCGGCCAGCCTGGTGAGGTTGGTTACGGCCGCCTTAGCCGCACTGTAAAGATATTGGCCCTGACCCACCCTGATGGCGGCGACGCTGGAGGTGTTGATGATGCATCCCGAACCCTGGGCTTTCATCACCGGCGTGGCGTACTTGATTCCGAAGACGACGCTCCCTAACAACAAATTCATGCTATAAACAAAATCCTCCGAGGTTATGCTCTCCAGGGTGCCCCGGCTGGGTCCGCCGGCGTTATTGAACAAACAGTCCAAACGCCCGAAACGATCGACGGTTTGATCGATCAAGGCTTTTATTTCTCCATCGTTGATGACATCAGTCCGTTGATAAATGACGTTCTTACCCAAACGGTCGGCGATGGCGGCCCCTTTGGCCTCTGACCTTCCGGCGATAATGACCCTGGCGCCCTCAGCGGCAAAGACCTCGGCCGTCGCCTCTCCAATACCGCTGGTTCCGCCGGTAATGACCGTTACTTTTCCATCTAATCTTCCCATTATCTGTTTTCCTCCTTTTGAAAACCCTTCAATGTTAACTGGATTTTATTATTATCTCCTTTTTCCTCTGAAAACAAGGAAAGAATAATAGGGTTTTTGTTTTGACGAAAATCCAAGATTAGGGTATTATTTTTTTAAGATTGAATCATCACTGTCCATCGGCAAGGGAGGTTCTAATGAAATTGAAGCAATTATCCATTTTCCTGGAAAACGCCCCCGGCCGTTTGTATGAAGCCACCCAGGCATTGGCCTCGGCCGGTCTCAATTTGAGAACCCTGAGCATTTGTGACACCTCGGACTTCGGAGTGCTGCGGATTGTTGTCTCCGACCTTTCCACGGCTCGCAGGGTGATCATGGAGAAACATTTTCCGGCCCGTGTCGATGACGTCATCGTTGCCGAGATAGAAGATACCCCCGGCAGTCTGGCCAAGGTACTCTATCTCTTTAAGGAAGCCCAGGTGAATGTGGAATACATGTATTCTTTGGCCGGAACCGGAACCGCATCCGGAAAGGCAGTCCTGGTCTTCCGCTTCAGTGATAATGACCGGGCCATCGAGATATTGCAAGGCAACGGCATCAAACTCCTGGATGCCGCGACCCTGGGTATTCTCGAAAATGGCAGTTGATTTTCGCCGGGACCTTAGTGTAAAGGGGTTAATACGAAAATAGCGTTCAGGGATCGGGGGTCAGGGGTCGGCGAAAGACATTTTCATTCTTCGTGGTACCACGCCACTATCGTGGCATGGCGGTTTAGGTCGAAAATAATTTTTTGGCAGGGATTTCACGGATTACACGGTTAAAGCCATGGGGGTAACTATGAAAGCCAGCAGCAGTTATCGTCCAAAAAGATTTGCCGTCATTGGCGCCGGCCCTGTGGGGGCCATCGTCGCCGCCTTCCTCACCAGGGGCGGGTATGCGGTAACCTTATGCGACGTGGTGCCGGGTCTGCTCGGACCGGCTTTAGATCCGGGCATCATCATCGAAGGGGCCGATACCCTGCAAATCAAGGTGGCCAGGACCACAACCCGCATTGATGACCTGGTCAATGATCCCCCCGATGTGATTATCGTTACCGTCAAGGCTACGGCCCTGCCTCTGATCGCCTCGGCCCTCGAGGGCTTTGTCGCCGAGGGACGTTATGTGGTGAGCTGGCAAAACGGCATCGATACCGAACTGGTTCTGGCCCAAAATTTAGGTCCTAAATCGGTTATGCGGGGCGTGGTCAATTACGGCTGTGTCCCCTTAGGACCGGCCCATGTCCGGATTGCCTTTCATCATCGCCCCCATTTTCTCCAGGAGCTCGACCCCCGGTCCAGGGAGGCCGCCCAGGGGATCTGTGAGGTCTTTACGGAGTGCGGACTGGACACCGAGCATACCGACCAGATTAAAAATATGGTCTGGCGCAAGGCCGTCCTCAATGCCTGCATGAACCCCATCTGTGCCGTAACCCGCAAGACTATGGTCGAGACCATCGTCGACCCCATCCTCTTCAACCTGGTCGATGCCCTGATCAAAGAAGGGGTGGCTGTGGCCCGGGCCAATGAATTTGCCCTGGGGTCGGATTTCTACCCCTACTGCATTAATTATATCAAGACCGCCGGCAACCACAAGCCCTCTATGCTGCAGGACATCGAGGCCGGCCGCCGGACGGAAATCGATTACATTAACGGCAAGATCGTGGAGTACGGGGTGCAGGCCGGCCTGGCCACCCCCTACAACACCATGATCCGCGGCTTGGTCAAGGCCCTTGAACCCCAATGAAAAATTTAGGTGAGAGGCTCGATGCGATAGGCGATAGCGAAAAGCCATAATGGAAAGGATCAAGAGGTTTTTCCTTGAATCCTCTGATCCTGCCATCGTTACCGATTTTTCGTTCATCGGCCGCGCTTAGCTTTCCCGGCCTTACACGTTTTGAGTCTCCTGATAAGGGCGTCATACTCCAGGGTATTCAGAACATCCTTTTTTTCCACCCATCCCCGGCGGGCCACGGACACCCCGTAGGTCATGAAGTCAAACTGGCTGATCAAATGGGTATCGGTGCTGATGACCACGGATACCCCATAATCCTTGGCCATCCTGAGGTGCAGGTCATTCAAATCGAGACGGAGGGGATAGGCGTTGATCTCCATGGCCACACCGTACCGGGCCGCTTCCTTAAACACCGCCTCCATGTCGAGGGCATAAGCGTCGCGCTCCCCGATCAGCCGGCCCGTGGGGTGGGCGATGATACTGACGCAGGGGTTCCGGATGGCCGAAAGGATTCGGCCGGTAATCTGCTCCTCCGATTGCCGGAAGCCCGAGTGGATGGAGGCCACGACGATGTCGAGTCCGGAGAGGGCCTCATCAGACAAATCAAGGCTGCCGTCCGACCGGATATCCACCTCCGTTCCCTTTAATATTTTGAAGCCCCTAAGCTTCCTGTTGGCTTCATCGATGGCCTTGATTTCCTCGGCCAGTCTTTTTTCATCCAGGCCGTGGGCCACGCCGAGCCCTTTGGTATGGTCCGTGATGGCGATGTACTGGTAGCCTTTTTTTCGAGCCCCCTGGACGATGGTATCGAGATCATGGCTCCCATCGGACCATTTAGTATGAACATGAAGGTCGCCTTTGATGTCTTCAATAGCCACCAGGTCGGGAAGCCTCCCCTCCTGGGCCGCTTCGACTTCTCCCTGGTCTTCCCGAAGTTCGGCGGGAATCAGCGGCAGGTTAAGGGCCTTGTAAACGTCTTCTTCCTTTTCCCCGCCGATCCGTTCTTCCCCCGGTTCCCGGAATACCCCGTACTCATTGATCTTCAGTCCGACCCGCACGGCCATTTCCCGGAGCTTGATATTATGCTGTTTGCTCCCGGTGAAATATTGGAGGGCGGCGCCATAAGCATCCTCTTCCACCACCCGCAGATCCACCTGGATTCCCTCGTCGGTGATGACCGATGATTTGGTCGGTCCGTGCATCAGGACCCGACTGACCTGCGGGAGTTTCACAAAGAATTCCATGACCTTCTCAGGCTTTTTCGAAGTGATCAGGATATCGATGTCATTGACCGTTTCTTTCCGCCGTCGGATGCTCCCGGCCACCTGGATCCGGTCGACCGGTGCACTCTCCTTCACCCGTCTGATGATGTCCTCTGCCAGAGGCAGGACCCGGCCCAGGGGCCGCCGGTCCATCCCGCGCTTGATCAGTTCAATGCCTTTTAAGATATTTTCTTCGGTTTTTTTTTGGATACCCGGCAGACCGGCCAGTTTTCCGCTCCGGGTCAGGTTTTCCAGTTCATCGATACCCTTAATCCCCTTTGCTTCGAAAAGCATCTTGGCGGTCTTCGGACCCAGGCCGGGGACCTGAAGCAGTTCCAGGACCCCCGAAGGGATTTCTTTTTTCAACTCCTCATGCCGGACAACCTTCCCGGTGATTAAATACTCGTGGATCTTGCCGGCCAGATCCTTGCCGATGCCGGGTATGGACTCCAGTTCCTCCCGGGAGAGGAGCGCCACATCCTTCGGAAGACCGTCGATATTCTGGGCCGCCCGGCGGTAGGCCCGGATCCGGAAGACATTTTCTCCCTTGAGCTCCAAAAGCTCGGCCATTTCGTTGAACAGGTTGGCGATCTGCTGGTTTTTCATAAGGCCCTCCAAAGACTATATTGAAAAATAATTTGATTCTGAGCTTGACGTCACAAATAAATGTAATTACAATAGTTACAAAACAACTTGGCAAACTATAAGGAGCAAAATCCATGGAAAATCAAATACGAACAAGAGATGTTAAGCTGGTCCCTATTGGAAATTCCAAAGGAGTTCGAATACCCAAGGCGCTCCTTCAAAAATATGGCCTAAAAAATTCCCTTTTGATAGAAGAAACAGACAGGGGACTGCTTCTCCGGAATAAAGAAGAAAACAGGCTTTCTTGGGAAGATACGTATAAAGCCATGGCTGATGAAAAAGAACGTTGGGACGATTTTGACACAACACTCCTTGACGGTCTGGAGGATGAGGACTTTGAATATTAAAAGGTACGAAATATATTTTGCTGATCTCAACCCCACCATTGGAAGCGAAATAAGAAAAGTGCGTCCCGTCGTCATAATTAGCCAAGACGAAATGAATAACTACTTGGAAACTGTTGTTGTTTGTCCATTAACTTCAAAATTGCACCCGCAATGGAGGACTCGACTCCAGATTAAATGCGCGAATAAAAATGCTGAAATTGCCGTTGACCAAATCCGCACCATTAGCAAGCAAAGATTACAAAATAAAATTGATAAGTTGTCCGATATCAAAGCCATTCAATTACGAAAGCTCATAACTGACATGTACGGTGAATAATCATTTTAAAAAGGTTTTGTTGAAAGCTAAAAGCTGACGGCCGATTGCTCCATCTGGAAAATTTAAGTTTCCGGATGGATACTAATTATAACACAGCGCAGCCTTGCCGCAACCAAAGATAAAAAAAGAACCCTGCCGGTATCGCCATCTGATATTTGAAATTTGGGTATTAAGATAGATCTTAAGAATCTATGGAAAGATTTTGCCGGGATTTAAGATGTGGTTGGGGTCAAAGACGGCCTTTATCCCTCGCATCAGCGCAATCTGGGAGTCGTCCAGGGCCAGGGGCAGGAATCGCCGGCGCGTACAGCCTATGCCGTGCTCCCCTGTAATGGTACCGCCCAATGCCAGGGTCAGACGATATATCTTTTCTGAGACCGTCGGAACGAGATCGGCCCACCGTTCCTCCGGTGTTTGGTCTTTCAGTACATTGACATGGACATTTCCGTCCCCGGCGTGTCCAAAATTGATGATCCGGAGAGAATAATCGGAAGCGATTTTTTTAATCCCTTTTAGAAGAGGAGGAATCTGAGAGCGGGGTACCACCACATCTTCCATATGGTTAACGGGGCTCTCAAAATTGAGGGCTTCAATGATCATTCGCCGGGCTTCCCATAACCTCTGGCGGGTCGGACGGTCCTTAGCCACCAGAACATCCCGGGCGCCATGGTGCAGACAAAGTTCTCCGACCGATTCCACATCGGATTCAACGGCCTCCTGATGGTTGCCGTCAAGCTGGATCAGGAGTTGGGCCGCCGCATCATTAAAGGGAAATTCCTTTTTAAGCAGCCGTTCTACCGCTTTCAGGCTGTCCTGCTCCATGAATTCAATGGTGGTGGGAACGATCCGGTGGGCAATGATATCGGTCACGGTGTCGGCTGCCGCCTGAAAGTCATCAAAAGGCACCAGCAGATCGATCTGAACTTTGGGCAGGGGCATGAGCCGGAGGATAATTTTGGTCACAACGGCCAGAGTACCCTCGGAACCAACGATCAGTTGCACCAGGTTATAACCGGTGACGTTTTTTACCAGCTTGCCTCCCAACTGAATGATCTCCCCTGATGGAAGGACGGCTTCCAGTCCGCAAACATAGCCCCTGGTGACCCCGTATTTGACGGCCCTCGGGCCGCCGGCGTCTTCGGCGATGTTTCCGCCAATGGAACAGGAATCCAGGCTTGCCGGGTCCGGCGGATAGAAAAGCCCTTCTGCTTCAACGGCCCGGTGAATATCACCGGTAATCACTCCGGGCTCGACGGTGATCATTAAATTTTTTTGGTCTATTTCCAAAATGCGGTTCATCTTTTCTACAGAAAGCACGATTCCGCCCTGGACAGGTACGGCGCCTCCGCTTAAACCGAAGCCGGCACCCCTTGGCGTTACCGGGATTCGCTCCCGCTGAGCCAGTCGAAATATTTTACTGATTTGCTCGCCGGAACGGACCTTGACAGCCACTTCCGGATCGGCCTTAAGGCCTACGACTTTATCATGGCTATAGGGTTCGATCCGCTCCCCGTCGATTAGTACATGATCCGGTCCGACGATTTTTTTAAGTTCTTCAATAACTGTCGGGGTGACTGGGTTGTACATCCTTTTCCCCTTTGTCCTGTTGCGGGTAATGGCGTTCAGCTTTATTCAAGGTCTGGACCATCAAGGTCATTCCAGCCCTGATGCCGAATCCGGTCTCTCGATCCGGATTGTTCCCTCTCCCTCCTTTAGCCGGGACGAGTTATTCCGGGAGTAGAGGCGGGAATAAATAACTTTTATAATATCATATTATTTAAGACTACAGCGTATTTTTTTGCTAATGTGCCCATTAACCGTCATTCCGGCATGCTTTAAGCCGGAATCCAGGGACTTGGTTTTCTCATTTTCTGGAAAAACCTGGATTCCCGATAAAGACATTCGGGAATGACGGGAAAAGTGTCGCTGTAGTATTAAGGCAAGGGATCTTTTTAATTTTTCTGGGAAATGAGATGGACGTCAGTGGGCTTGAAAGAGGCGAAGATTTTTTCTCCTATGGTGAGTTTAAGCCTGGCGAAGGCCCCCCTGGTCACATAAGAAACCAAAGGGAATCCGCAGTCCAGATGGACTTTCAGAAAGGGACCGATCGTGGCGATACCGGCGATCCTGGCCGAAAAAACATTGGTGGAATTCATCGGGTTATCCGGAGGAGACCTGTCGATCACCACGTTTTCCGGCCGGATGCCACAGAAGACCTTTTCACCCGGCCCCTTTTCTCCGAGGGCCTCTATGGTCCCCCCGTGAATGGTGATGATGACCGTTCCCTCCGTGTTGGTCAGGACCGTACCCGGTATGATGCTCTCCATGCCTACGAATTTAGCCACAAACCGGTTTACCGGGCGGTCCATCACCTCAGCCGGAAGACCGGTCTGGACGATCTTCCCGTTCTGCATGACCATAATCCGGTCAGACAACCGCAGGGCTTCGGACTCGTCGTGGGTTACCAGCAGGGCGGCAATCCCGGTTTCACGGATGATCCTTTCCATATCGTCGGTTATGGATTGCCTGGTCGGCGGATCGAGGGCGGCGAAGGGCTCATCCAGGAAGAT
>JACRBX010000084.1 GCA_016219225.1 Deltaproteobacteria bacterium | reverse complement strand
CTTATCAGGCCTTGTCCAAGCTGCAATACGAGGCCAAACGGGTCAATAATAACCTTATCCAGTTGCTGACTCTATACAAGATGGATAAAGCTCAATTGACTTTAAACATCGATTATCAGGTGGTAAGTGAAATCATCGAAGAAGCCGTCCTTTACAATAAACCGCTTCTGGATTCCAAGGCTATCCATATCGAGGTCGATTGCTCGGACGGCTTTTCCTGGTTTTTTGATAGAGACCTTATCGGGGGAGTCATCAATAATGTCCTGAATAATGCCTTCCGCTATGCCAAGGAGGTCATAAAGATTACCGCCCGAAAGGACGCAAGGGGATTTTTGAATATTCAAATTGAAGACGACGGGGCAGGATATCCGGAACACATGCTCAACAAGGTCCCGGATACCCCCATGGCCACCGGTTTTTTTACCGGCGGAACCGGCCTTGGCCTTTATTTCGCCCATTCGGTTGCCAAACTCCACAAAAACAAAGACCGGGAAGGGTATATCTTGATCACTAATTCCCAGGATCAGGAAGGGGGATGTTTCAGTATTTATCTCCCTTAATTTTTTAGACAGGATTTTCAGGATTTATTGATCCGGCCTATCCTGTAAATCCTGTCTATTTTTTTGATTTAAAAAATCATCTCCTCAAATTTTCAATGACGGAAGCCACGCCGAGCCCGCCGCCGCAGCAGGAGGAGAATAAGCCATATTTTCCTCCCCGTCTGGCCAATTCCCGCATAGCAAACATGCAGATCCGGGCACCGGAGGCCCCGTTGGGATGACCGAAGGCAATGGCCCCGCCCATGGGGTTCCAGTTGTTCATATCGATCTTGGAACCGGCCTGATTCTCCAACTCCTTGATCACCGCCAGGTTTTGAACCGCGAAGGCCTCATTGCATTCAAATATATCGATATCGGAAAGCTTCAAGCCGGCCCGCTTTAAGGCCTTGGGGATGGCATAAGCCGGGCCGATGCCCATGAGCTTGGGATCCACGCCATACTCCGCGCCGGACAGCCATTTGGCATAGGGTTGATAACCGTATTCCTTGGCTTTTTCGGCGGTCATCAGGAGGACGAAGGCCGCGCCGTCATTGCGCCCGGAAGCGTTACCGGCCGTGACCGTCCCATCTTTTTTAAAGGCCGGAGCCAGTTTGGCCAGGCCTTCCAGGGTGGTCTCCGGCCGGACATGCTCGTCTACTTTAAAGGCATATTCCGGGGTTTTTTTAGTGGCCGGGAAGATAACCGGGATAATTTCTTCATCGAATTTTCCGGATTCCATGGCTGCCTTGGCCCTCATCTGGCTGTTATAGGAAAATTCATCGGAGGCCTCCCGGGGGATGTTATACATGACCTGAAGGTTTTCGGCAGTCAGCCCCATGCCCATATTGTCTTCTTTTAGAGGGGCCAGTTGGGTCATGATCGGCATGGGCGGTACGAGTTTGTAAGGCGGATTGGCCATGGAAAACTTGACCCACATCTGGCTGTAGGATTCCATACCGCCGGCGATGACCACATCGGCCTGATCGGCTAAAATCTTCCAGGCGGCATGATTAATGGCATCGATTGCCGAACCGCACTGCATCTCCACATAAGAGGCCGTGGTTTCATAACCCAGCCCGGAATCCAGAACGGCCCAACGCGCCGGGTTCAGGGCCGTCGAGCAATGGGTGGCGCTGCCTAAAAATACGGAGTCCACAAAAACCCCTTTCTCTTTGATTTTTGCCTTTTCCACCAGACCCCTGACGCCGATTCCGGCCAGCTTGGATGAGAAAATGTCTCTTAAGGTTCCCCCCATGCGGCCGAAGGCCGTACGGGAGCCGTCAACAATAACCACTTCTCTTGGTGCCATAAAATTTTTCTCCTTTAATTTTATTAAAAATAGGGCGTTCCCCTTTATAAAAAGAACGGTCTTAAAAAAGATATATTTTAAGAGAACTATTTTGAAAAATCAAGAAAATTTCGGGCAGAGGTAAGAAATCTTTCTCTTTAATTATGTTATGCGGTCAAAATAAAGAAAATATTAAGCCGGATCATGGTAAAAAATTGAGAAGTAAAAATTTTGATTTGTATTTTTGTAATATTTTGTTATAGTTATAAAGATGATCCGATACCTTTTTTAATCCAGTCAAGGCAAAAATAGATAAAAAAGGCCAGGGACACCAGAACCATCATCCAATGCAATTCACGGCCCTTCCCCCTGACCAGCTTGATAAACACGTAAGATACAAAACCTGCCCCGATACCGTTGGTAATGCTGTAGGTAAAGGGCATCATTACCATGGTCAGCAGCGCCGGAAAACCTTCGTCAAAATCGTCAAATGGAATCTCCCGGACAATACCGCACATCAGAAAACCCACAATGATCAATGCCGGGGCCGTGGCCTGGGCGGGTACGACGGCAACGAGGGGAGAAAAGAATAGGGCCAAAAGGAAAAGGACCCCTGTAACCACCGAGGCTAAACCTGTCCGTCCGCCCTGGGAAACGCCGGCTGCGCTCTCGATATAAGTGGTCGCTGAACTGGCAGAAGCAAACCCCCCAAAGGCGGCGGCCAGTGAATCGATGAACAGGATCTTGTTAATCCGCGGTAAGGCCCCCTTTTCGTCAAGCCAACCGGCCTTCCCTCCGATTCCGATGACCGTGCCCATGGTGTCGAAAAAGTCGGCCAGCATGACGGAAAAGACCGTAAGCAAGGCAGACAGGATTCCAAGTCGGGAAAAGGCTTCGAAGTTGAAGCCCCGGCCGAAGGTTGAGAAGTCCGGAAAAGCAAGAATCCGACGGGGCATTACCGCCACTCCGGGGGTAGAGAAGGCGGTGTACCCACTCACGGCATTGAGGAAGATGGCGACGATTGTGGTAATAATGATGCCGATCAGCAGGGCGCCCCGCACCCCACGAGCCATGAGGGTAAGGGTGAGAAAGAACCCTATTATGGCGACCAGGGCCTGGATACTGCCGAATTCTCCTATCGTGACGGGGATTCCCACCCCGGCCTTTACAAAACCGCCGTTTACGAGGCCGATGAAGAGGATAAATAAACCGATGCCGACACTGATGGCCCGTTTGAAAGTCAGCGGGATGGCTTGCATAACCGCTTCCCGGAAACCCGTTATCACGAGGACGGAGATGATTAAACCCTCAACAAAGATGATACCCATGGCCGACGGCCAGGGCAATTTGAGCCCCACGATCAGTTGAAAGGCCACAACCGCATTAAGCCCCATTCCTGAGGCAATGGCAAGAGGATAATTGGTGACGAAACCCATAAGGATCGTCATTATCCCGGCCACCAGGCAGGTTACGGCCATGGTCGGCACAAAAGGGGGGCCCAGCCCTTGAAAATCTTTGATCCCGGCGAAGGAAAGAATTGCAGGATTGACGAATATGATGTAAGCCATCACGATGAATGTCGTGCCCCCGGCCAAAACCTCTCTCCCCACCGAACTGCCGCTTTTCTTGAGCCCAAAAAACGAATCAAGCATTGTGTCCCCCTCTTTTTGAATAATGAGACCCGTTATTCATTCACTGGAACTCCTTTGGTAAAAGGGTCTACCAAAAAGCCTGATTATTTTACAAAAAATTACCTACCATGCAATTGAAATAAAGTCAAAAAATTACAAATAGCTTTGGTTAAAATTATTCACGGGTATCGGGAATCGTGGCAATTGAAAACGGAGATCCTTGGAAACCCAGACTTCCTGCAAGGGAGGGCAAAAAAGGAGATTGCCACTATGGTCACTTTGGGGTGGTCAGTGCGTGGTGTAACTGTGTAACTGCTTGATATATGGTGGGCCGTGCTGGGCTCGAACCAGCGACCTACTGATTAAGAGTCTCTCAAGGCAACCTATTCTTTTTCCTCTCAAATCCTACCTATTACGATTTATTGGAAAAATTAAAATGATACCAAGAGGCCAAGGGGTTCTATCCGGCCTTAAACTGATGTGATAGGTTCACAATTACTTCACATCAAAATGGGCCGGGGGGGGTCAAAAATGGGAATCGCTGTTAGATTCCTTTGGGGTTTAGGGGGTGGATATTATTTCCTCTCATCCCATAACGACCGGGCGGAAATGAAAACGGGACTCCCTTTCAAGATCGATTTTAAGGCTTCTATAAGGCAAATAGAGACGTGATAAACGGCAGTAGGATACATCATCATCTTTATGACGAAAGAGGTAAGCAAATGACTGAAGAAATCAATACCAGTAAGCCCAAGAGAAAGAAATTGAGCCCTGATGAGAAGGCCAACAAAAAACGGGGGTATCGCTTGAATGAAATCGAGAAGGCCGGCATCGTGGCCTTGCTTGAAAGCGGAAAGGGCATTCGGCAAATTGCACGGGAAACCGGGCGGCCTATTTCAACTATCTCCCGGATAGCAAACAGGAAGGTAAGTGTTCCAGTTCAACCGGAACATGTGGAACAGATTAAAAGAAGCTTATCCGGGAAGTTGTATAAACGGGCCGATGAATCTGTTGACCTGATGGGTGATGGGCGGCTGAATGAAATGTCCGCCTTTCAATTAGCCGGGATCACCAAACACACCGTTGAGACGGCCAGATTGCTTGACAACGAGTCTACCGTTAATCTCGCCGCTCAAATCTCCGAGATTCGCACCCTAAGCCGAGCAGATCTCCAAAGTTTGATAGATGTGATCATAGCAGAGCGAGAGAAACAAATTTATCAGGATGCCCCTTCAGATGGGTCCTAAAAAAAGTGGGAAGCCGTAAACCTGGGGATCTGAAACCTCAAAATATATTAGTTGACTTTATTGATTGAATTTGTTTTTCTTTTTCAAGAAAAGACAGATTCGCTTTTAGTTGGCAACCCTAACCGGAGAGGTAGTCAATGGAAGAATAATAGACACCATTTCTCAAAAGTGAGGTGGGGTATTTTTGTTATTATTTTCAGAATTGAAATAGAGATGGTTCTCTCATCGTACGGTTTCTTCCATTAAAAACCAATTCTTATCAGGGAATAACTCGTGGCCCATACAACAGTAGGTTTTCAGGGAGGGTAAAAGTGGGTAGCTATTGGTTTCAAATTGGATGGATGTTGGCCTGCTTCGTTGCCGTAGTCGTCCTACTGAATGTTCTTTTAATGTTAGGAGGCGCAGGGGACAAGACCCGATACGGAGGTTGAGGTACCAAGAGGTTTCTGGTATTGGATTGGAATCTGGTTTGCCGTCTCCACTGTGCTTAGCACGATAATAGTTTTAAAGTGGTTGCTTGGCTGAAATGATAGCACACACGGAAGGAAGATAAAAATGCTTTATATTATCGCTCTTCTCCTGCTTATTATCGCTCTTCTCCTGGTTATTCTTGTTCTTTCAAATGAAACTGCGCGAGATTTGTTAGGTGATTTGATCGTCTGGCTTATTAGATTGGCTATTGGGGGGGCTGTCCTTTTCGCCATTATTTTATTTGGAGTATGGATATTCACATCAAATCCCTTAATAGGTGAATACATTTTTAAAAACATTAGTATTGAAAACGTTATTCTTGTCTTGATCTGCGTGGTTCTTATTGGTGTAGTTGTTTTTGACCAATACAAGATGAGAAAAAGATAATATTTTTGTGTGGTCGCAATACGAGTTTGAAACTATTTTTTAAATGAAAAAAATCTGCTTGAGTAATTTATTAATTTCTTTTAGGTACACCCCCGGCTCAGCCGGAAGAAGGACAATATTTCCTAACAAATTTAGAAACAATTGAACCGATAAAATAAGAGTATCACGTCTGGTGTAATTTTCATTCTTGGGGGATAGGCCCCGACTGATCATCGGGACCGAAAAGGCCGAACTCCTACCGGCTTTCCCCCCAAACCTTTTAAGTAGGAGATGCCATTGCAGGAGGTGGCTTTGGATTGTCCAAAATTTAGGTTCCATAATATCTCACCTATATTCTGTCTGGGTAATGACTGTGCGAATGGAATTGAAAATTGTAAAAGAGAAATTCACATAAAAGCACCTCGTTCATTTGCCCCAGGGGGTGCTGATGCCCCCGTAGGACCTGAAAGTAAAAATATTGAATTCAAAAAACTTAAATCTTTAAATGCACACTTCCCGAAATCAGATAATAGAGAAAACCGGTTACAGCTTGCCTGTGTCGCTGAAGAGCACTTAGGGTTGCTTCGAGTATATGCAGATATTGTTAGAAGGTGTCATAAAAAAAGTCCCCTTAACGATCAGGAGGTTGAAGTTGCCAAAACCATCCAACGGGACATTCATAATTATTATTCTAAATTTCAAAAGAATTATTTGGGTGCCTGTAGAAAAGGGGATTCCAGATTTTATATAGTAGCGGTTAATGCACTTAGACCATATTGTTTTAAAGAACATTGGTTTAATAAGGGGGTTAGACTACTTGAGAAACACATGAAAGAGGTCCATACGCCTTCTTTTAAAGGGGAAATAGATTTTTCAGGTGCCTGTCAAGAGGCTGCCAAAATAGAAAACAAACTGAAAAAGAAAAAAACAACTGAAATAAAAGAAGATCAAATTAAACGTTATTACCGGGGTTACCCACCTAAAGCGGAGACTTTAATTTTGCATAGGGTTTTTATTCTTGTTAATACTATACTTCATGAAAATTATTTGGATGATTTTTCTCCCCTTGATGATAAAATCTATCAAGAACTTATACAACTTTGCCACGAAGAACTTCAGCTAAATCCATCCCAACCCCTCTTTAAATAAATAGAAATATTAATTCCCCCGTAACTATTTAAATTTACTGACCAGTTTATTGTAGTTCGTGTCTTTGACTCTTAGGAAAAAGAATATTATTTTCAAAATAACATATTCTAATTCTTTGAGAGGTGAAGAATGAACATTCCTTTGAAAACCAAAATAATTAAATCACAACGTCCTCAAATCGCTATTGCACGTGATGCGGAGATACCAGAGCCCTACTTGTCTAAAATTGTTCGGGGGTGGATTGAACCCAAGCCCGAAATTAAGAAAAAAATTGCCAAGGCCCTGAAATGCCGTGTTGAGGAAATTTTCTCGACCACAGACCAGGGGGCTTAGGGAAGAGTCATGGGAGAACCAGATTTTGAAAAAATTCCGGAAGACTTGAAAGCCCTTAAAAATTGGGTTTGCTGGAAATACGGAAAAATAATAGATGGCAAGCCCACCAAGATCCCAGTAAATGCCCGTAACGGAGAAATTGCGAAAACTAACGTTTCTTCAACCTGGGCCAATGGTCTTACAGCCTATGCACGCTATCTTCACCATAACAAGGGAGATGGTATTCAGGGAATAGGTTTTGTTGTGTCGGAGGCTGATCCATTTGTCGGCATTGACTTAGACCACTGCATAAACCCTGAAACAAAAGAAATTAATTCGTGGGGGCAGGATATAATCAATCGACTAAATTCATATTCGGAAATTTCTCCATCTGGAACTGGCGTCCGAATTTTTGTTAAGGGGAAAATACCGGGACCTGGGAATAAAAAAAATGGTTTTGAAATCTATGAGAAGGGCCGTTTTCTTACCTGTACCGGCCACCACATTGATGGGACCCCATTGACAATCGAACACCGGCAAGTTGAAATAGACGAAATTCACCGGGAGATTTTTGGTCAAAAAGAAAAGCTCGAACCCACCCCCGTACTAATCCGTTTAAGTTTATCCCTAAGTGATGAAGAAATACTATCGAAAGGCAGGCAAGCCCGAAACGGGTCCAAATTCAAAGAGTTATACGCAGGGAATATTTCCGGGTATCCAAGCCAAAGCGAGGCCGACCTTGCCTTTGTAAACCTGGTTGCGTTCTATTCTCAGGACCACAACACCCTGGACAGGCTTTTCCGTTCGAGTGGTTTGATGAGGGATAAATGGGACCGGTCTGCTGGGCAAGGAAAAACTTACGGACAGGTGACCGTCGAAAAGGCGCTATCTGGTGTGAGGGAAACCTATCAGGGGCCGGAGATTAAGGTTGAATATGATGAACCCCCTAAGCCCGAGCCGGAGCCTTTACCAACACCCAGCAGGGGGCTTGAATTCCCTTCAGAGATCATGGGTGGAGTGGCGGGGTCGTTTGCCAGGATTTATTCATCATTTTTGGAAGTGCCCGAGCATTTCTTTTTCATGTCCTTTTTAACTTGCCTGGGGACCATCCTATCAGAACGGATAAGACTAAACACGGAACTTGATACACAACCCCGCTTTTATACCCTCCTTTTAGGGGAAAGTGCTGATGACAGGAAGTCAACAGCGATAACCAAGGCAGTTTCATTTTTTAAAGATGTCTTGCCGGACTTTCCTGTTTGTTTTGGTGTAGGTAGTGCCGAGGGGCTTCAAAAGCGTATGGGCGAGGGAGATAATCCAAGCGGGGCCAAAAAGCTTCTTCTCTGCTTTGACGAATTCAAATCCTTTGTTTCCAAGTGCAAAATCGAAAGCAGCGTCCTTTTACCTTGCATCAACACACTTTTTGAATCCAACCGGTATGAGAGCCAAACCAAGAAAACTGACATTAGACTTGAAAACGCTCATCTTTCTATTTTAGCGGCCAGTACCATTCAAACCTATGAGCAGACCTGGGACTCCTCATTCACCGATATAGGTTTTAATAACCGGCTGTTCCTTGTCCCTGGTAGCGGGCAAAAGAAATTTTCTATCCCGGAGAGAATACCGGAGGGCGAAAAATCAAGGATGAAAAATGGGCTGAATGACGTTCTAAGGCAAGTTGAAGATGGGCCTGAATTGTGTCTTACTCAAGAGGCAAAGGCTCTCTATCACACTTGGTATATGGACCTTGATCGTTCAATCCATTCAAAGCGCCTTGATACCTATGCCGTGCGTTTCATGTCTATTTTTGCTGTAAATGAGGGAAAAAAGGCAATCGATGAAGGCGTGATTCAAAATGTTATTGCCTTAATGGATTGGCAATTGAAGGTAAGGCGGTTATATGATCCGATTGACGCAGATAATGTGATGGCTAAGCTGGAAGAAAAAATTAGACGAACCCTTTCCACCGGACCAAGAAATGACCGTAAGTTAAAACAAGCGGTCCATGCGCATCGGGCTGGGTTAGGGTTTTATGATATGGCGAAAAAAAACCTGGAACGAGCGAAAGAGATATTTTTTGATATAAAAAATAAGGAATGGAATATGGCCAACACGAAAGTGTAGCCATTTTTGTAGCCACCCAAGTGGCAACACGATAACATATTTGAATTACACACAAAAATAGGCAAAAATGAATAAGTTAAGGGTGTGGGAGGGTATTTATTTTAAATATTCTCCTCCTATATATAAAAAAAATGATTTTTTGCAATTTTATTAAATTATTTCATGGCGTTACGTGTAGCCATTCGAGTGGCTACATTTTTGGCTACACTTTTTAGACGAAGCGAGAAAATTCAAAATGGAAAAACTTCAAATTAAGATATCCAACCATGTCAAAATTGTGGGGGCCTTGCCTTCCAGAGCGGAAGGGGATCTCCGGGACCGGTTGACCTTCCCTAACCCAAAATGGATTGAAAACGATAAGTATGGATATTGGCAGGGAGAGACACCGGAAACCCTGTCTTTCTTTCAATGTGGAGGCGCCGGTTACCTTATCCCCCGGGGTTTTACCAATCAGTTATTCCAAATTCTGGACTATTACCGGCTACCCTACCAGGTAATCGACCGGACCCGGATTCTTCCAGAGGTTGAATTCAATTTCAAAGGGACCATTCGTCCATATCAAGATGAGGCGATAGAAGCGATAGTAGGCCGGAGATTTGGAGTCCTGGAAGCGCCACCGGGGGCCGGTAAAACCATCATAGGGCTTGCCACCATAGCCAGGAGGAAACAACCTGTCTTGATTCTAACCCATACCAAAGAACTTCTTTACCAATGGCAGGCCAGGGCCGTTCAATTCCTGGGAATGGATAAAGAGGAAATCGGCTTAATTGGGGACGGTAAAAAGAACATCGGCCAAAAGCTAACCGTGGGGATCGTCAACAGTGTGTTGAAGCTGACCGATGAACTTAGGGCAAGGATAAGTTATTTAATCATAGACGAATGTCACAGGACCCCCAGCAGGACCTTTACCGAGGCCGTGACCGGCTTTGATTGCCGATACATGTTAGGCCTTTCAGCTACACCCTACCGGCGGGACGGATTGACTAAATTGATTTTTCTTCATATCGGGGACCGGGTTCACAAAATTGAAACCAGGGACTTGCAGAAAGAAAAGGCCATAATGACGGCCAGGTTGGTTACCAGGGAAACCGGGTTTAAATATGACTATCGGGGGCCGGAGGACTATCAACCTATGATTACCACCTTGGCTGAAGATGAAAGCAGAAACCGTCTTATTTCCAGGGACGTTCTCAATGCTTCGAAAAATGGCAACGGAGTTTCCCTGGTTATCAGTGACCGGAAGGAACATTGTCGGACCTTAGCGAAAATGGTTTCTCCTTACAGGCTGACCAGAGAACTTTACGGAGATATGAATTCAAAGGAGAGAAAAAGAATTGTGGGAGAATTGAATCAAGGCAAAGTCAAAATCCTTGTGGCCACTTCCCAGCTTATCGGCGAAGGGTTTGACCTCCCATCTTTATCAAGTCTTTTTCTTGGAACACCAATTAAATTTGAAGGCCGGGTTAAACAATATGTTGGCCGGATCTTGCGAACGGACAAAGGAAAAGAGGCGCCGGTCATTTATGATTACCTGGATAGGCCGGGTGTCCTTCAAGCCGCTTATAAGGCCAGGTTAAGGGCCTATAAGGACGTGGGGATAAGGAACCAGGGGTTGGAGTGGTTATGGAATTAAAAATTGACATGAACCATCAAGAATTGGCTTCGGCTATTGCCGGGGAAGTTTTAAAGATTCTGAAACCTCTTTTTGAGAAGGGAACCGGGGAGGACAAAATCTTTTCCGTGAAAGAGGTTGCTGAATACCTTGGAGTGAGTGAAGACCTGGTTCATAAAAAGATTAAGTTTTTCGAGATTCCCTTTTTCAAGATCGGAGATTTAAACCGATTCAAAAAGTCTCAGGTTGATAAATGGATTGAAACACAGACCCGGAAACCAGTTCCATCCTTGAAAGTTGTTAAATAAATAGGGTGGCCTACTGATTGAAAGTCAGTAAACACGTAAAAATGTAGTCGTAAAAACAAATGGTTTAAGGATGGTGTGAAGTGAATTGTGAACCAAATGTGAAGTGAGAAAAGACTTGACAATAGCTAACATAGTTAGTAAAGTATAAATCATGGGATGGAGCAAAGAAGATATTCGGGGATTCCGGGGGGAATTTGAACTTACCCAACAAGAGCTTGGGGACCTCCTGGGGGTTACCCAAAATTATATCTTCATGATGGAGGCCGGCCTGAGAAAGCCGGGAAAGCCTCTAATGCTTCTCCTGGATTGTGTCAAAGAGAAGTTAATCCAAAAAAGGAAGGAGGTGAAAAAACATGGCCAAAGGAAAAAGGGAGAAGGCCAGGATTAAAGGTATCTTCAAGCGGGGAAACGTTTACTGGATCTGTTATAAAAATCTTGCAGGAAGGATTATCAGGGAATCAAGCAAGTCTGAAAAATATGCCGAAGCCGTAGATAAGCTTTCCGATAGAAGGCAGGAAATTAAAAAAGGAGAGGAACCGGAAGTAAAAAAGATCCCGAACCATACCTTTAATGAACTGGCTGAAGAATACCTTGCTTGGGCCGAAAGACAGAGGTCCTATGAACGGAAGAAAGGTTTTATAGGCCAACTGAAGGAAGAGTTTGGCCATCTTCCTCTTAGGCGGTTCAATACCCTGCTCATTGAACAATTCCAGACCGGACGGCTGAATAATGGAAAACGGTTTAACAGGGGAAACAAGCCGGCCACGGTAAACCGTCTATTGGCTACACTGAAACATATGTTCACCAAGGCGGTTGACTGGAACATGGTGGAGGAGGGGATCTTGAAACGAATTCGGAAGGTCAAATTACTTCCGGAAAACAACCGGCGGTTAAGGTATCTTTCCAAAGAGGAGATTCAAAATCTCCTGGGGGAATGCGATGGGCATTTAAAGCCTATCGTTGTTATGGCTCTCAATACCGGCTGTCGGAAATCGGAGATCCTTAATTTGAGGTGGGATCAGGTGGACCTTAAGCAGGGGTTCATTTTATTGGATGATACCAAGAACGGGGAACGGAGAGAGATCCCTATTAATGGAACGCTTAGGGAAATCTTGGAATCCCATTTTGTCGGAACCAAAGAGAGACCGAGGCGGTTAGACATTCCCTGGGTATTCTATGACGCTAAAACAGGGAAACCCTATAAGGATGTCAAACGGTCTTTTACAACGGCTTGCAGGAAGGCCGGGATCAAAGACTTTGTCCCCCATGACCTTCGACACGTTTTTGCTTCTCAATTGGTAATGGCCGGGGTAGACCTGACCACGGTCAAGGAGCTTCTGGGCCATAAAACCCTGACCATGACTTTGCGGTATGCCCATTTAGCACCGAGTCATAAGGTCAAGGCGGTTGATCTATTGGACCAGACCATTAACCATAAAATTGATGAAATTCAGGAAGAAAAAAATTCCACTTCACATTTACTTCACAATTTAGCTTAAGAGGCAGGGCAATGAGAGGAAATAAGAAGGGTAACTCCTTGATTTTATATGGTGGGCCGTGCTGGGATCGAACCAGCGACCTACTGATTAAGAGTCAGTTGCTCTACCTGTTGAGCTAACGGCCCATCGTTAAAAATAGATCAAATACCATAATTTTTGGAAATGGACAAGAAAAAAGTTGTAATGAATAGCAAAAATTTCATGGAACAAAGGGAGATGTTTTGGTAATATAAAAAAACAGTTAATTCCTTTTGCCTGGAGCAGCCACTTGACTGTCACTTCTGTCACCACCCTAAAGTCCGGCCCTTCCCAGTTGAAGCTTTTCTTAGCCCTTTCCAGGACCCCTCATGGGATACTGGATATGGCCACTCCCGGTTTGGCCGCCTTGCTCTGGTATGGGGCCATCCCCCCTTTAAGCATCATCCTCCTGGGCTTTATCACGGCCTTTGCCGGATATACCGCCGTTTATGCCTTAAATGACCTGGTGGATTATCGGGTTGATAAAAAGAGATTCGACGCCGGATTGATTCCCGAAGCAACCGATGATCTCGACTCCATTTTTATTCGTCATCCTATGGCCCACGGTCTTTTGTCCTTCAAACAGGCCCTCTTCTGGGCCATAGCCTGGGCGCTTCTGGCCATGGCCGGGGCTTTTATCCTGAACCCTTTCTGCGTGGTTATTTTTCTGGGGGCCGCTCTTCTGGAGACGGTTTACTGCCTCCTGTGGCAGAGCAGTACCCTGAAAATTTTGGTCAGCGGGGTGGTAAAGACTTCCGGCGGACTGGCCGCCGTCTTTGCCGTGGACCCAAACCCTTCCATCCTCTTTGTCATCCTCCTGTTTCTCTGGCTTTTTTTCTGGGAGATCGGCGGACAAAACCTGCCCAATGATTGGGCCGACCTCGAAGAAGACCGGCAGTTGCAGGCGACCACCATACCGGTTTGCTTTGGGCCGGATTGGGCCAATTCGATTATCTTTTCCGCCCTTATCCTGGCAGTTGTTTTGAACGGGATTCTTCTGAATTTTTCCAGGGCTGGAGCGGATTTTTTTTCGGTCATCGCTTCTTTCGGTGCCGGGTTTTATCTTCTGCTCCTTCCGGCTTACCGGCTTTTGAAGACGAAGCGACGTCAGGAAGCCCTGGCCTTGTTCAACCGGGCCAGTTATTATCCGTTCACCTTGTTACTGGTGGTTCTGATCACCATTCTGATTTGAGAGGATGTTGTTGCAGGTTGTAAGATGCAAGTTTAAAGTTTTAACAGGTTGCTATAATCATCGATGTATTCATTTTTCATGATGCCCCAACAGGACACGAGGGTTTGGTTGGCGAACTGGTAAGAGATAAGTTCATAGAAAGAATCTGGCCGATGAAAGAGATTGATCCCAAGGATCTCACGCAATTCAACGGAGAAAACGGAAATCCGGTTTATATTGTACATCAGGACAGGGTTTTCGATGTAAGTGGGAGTAAATTGTGGAAGGGGGGCCTCCACATGAAACGCCACCACGCCGGGACGGATCTGACAACCGATATCCAGGCAGCACCCCAGGGCCAGGAGGTCCTTGAGCGGTACCCGCAGGTGGCGGTTTTAAAGAAAAAAGATCTTCCCGAGAGAGAATTACCAGAGATTTTATCCTGGCTCCTGAAGCGGTTTCCCATGCTCAGACGCCATCCTCATCCCATGACGATCCATTTCCCCATCGTCTTTATGTTCGCCACGACGATCTTTACACTCCTTTATCTCATTACCGGGATAGGAAGTTTTGAAACGACGGCCCTGCACTGTCTGGGAGGGGGCTTCCTCTTCACGCCCGTAGCCATAACTACCGGCTATTACACCTGGTGGTTGAATTACCGGGCCAGGCCGCTCAGGCCGGTCAACATCAAAAAACGCCTGGCGGTCATCCTGCTTGGCATCGAGATCGTGGCTTTGGTCTGGCGGATTGCCGTCCCGGATATCCTTGAGTCCTTCCACCTCGTGAGTGGAATCTACCTGCTCCTCATCCTTTCCCTGCTCCCCCTGGTTACCATCATAGGCTGGTTCGGCGCCAGGATGACCTTTCCCATCGAGCGGGAATGAAGCGTGTTGGCGATGTGTAACGGCTTTTCCTATGTCCCTCAAAACCAGAAGAACTTATTTGGATCGGAATAAAAAATGAGTAAATTACCGAAGGAATTCCCTTTTCCCAGCTCATGGCCATGTGGCTTCATGAACGGATCGAGCAGGAAAAGGCAGGGGGTTGATCCAAACAGAAATTAACCCGCAGAAAAATCTACCCCTTTACCGCCACCCCCAGGATGCCCAGCCATTTGGATTCGAGGGTCTCTTTTAGGTTAAGTTTGACATCGCCCATGGCCTGCTTGAGGTCCGGTCCGGAGAACCTGTCTTCCGTGGGATGGACAAGGAGATGGCGGGTGATGAAGTTTTGATATAGGGCCGGGTAAAATTCTTCAATAAAAAAGAGGCCCCCTGATTTCAACACCCGGGCAATTTCAGCCAGGGAAGCCCGCCAATCCACCACATGGTGGAGGGCGCCGAAATCAAAGACCACATCCATGGACCCTGTTTTTACCGGGAGATAGCAGGCATCTCCGGCGGAAAGAGAAATCCCTTTCTTTTTTCGGGAGGCGAGATAGTCTTTCCCGCATTTGAGCATCCGGATATCCAGGTCCATGGCGTAAACCCATGACGGTCCATACTCTTCCATGATGAGTCCGGCCCCGGCACCCCGGCCGCAGCCTATTTCCAGGGCGACTAAT
>JACRBX010000083.1 GCA_016219225.1 Deltaproteobacteria bacterium | reverse complement strand
GCCATGATCCCGGCAATCGCTTCGATCCGGGCCACGGCCTTTTCCCTTTCCGCAAATTGCCCCCAGTATAACAGCTCAAAATCCAGCAAGGCCTTCAGTCTGGAGATAACGGTAATGGCCTCCACCTGGCCGACCGTATATCCCGACAGGGCTAATTGAAAATCCTGGATGGTCTTAGGGATCAGACCTTCCTTATAAAGTTCCATTAACCGCTCGGCCGATTTAATCATGGAGTAATTATCCCTCAGATTGGAAGCCAGCATATTCTGGGTAGCCAGGAGCTCCTGCTTGCCTTGAGAGAGGGCGGACTTAGCTTCGAGGACCCCCTGTTTTTGCTTTTGTTCATAAAAAAGAGGGATGTTGATCTGGGCCGTCAGACTCCACATATCTTCAAAGGACCCGCTTCTTTTAAAGAGATTGGCCCCCAGAGTGAAATCCGGGTAATATTCTTTTTCAGCCATCCGGACCTTGGCCTCGGCCCCTTTGATCATCTTTTCCCTGGACTGGATTTCCGGAGAATGATCCCTGGCCATTTTGAGAAGCTCGTCAAGCCGGTAGGGATAAGGGCTATAGGCCGGGACCTGGGGACGTCCCAAGGGAGACTGGACCTCTCTGCCCAGGGTGGAATTCAGCATGCCCTCGGCCGCCTGGATTTTCTGACTGATCATCTCGTCTTTTTCGAGGAGCATGTATTTTTCGGTCTGGGCCATGAGCACTTCCTGTTGGGGGGCCATGCCCGAGGTATAACGGGCCAGGGCGGCATCCTCTATCCGGGCGAATAAATCGGTCTTATCCTGGATTTGTTCCCTGGTCTTATAGGCCAGCAAAAGATCAAAATAGAGTTCTTTGACCCTGGTAATGGTTTTCAGGAGAATATTTTTTGAAGAGGCTTTTAAACTTTCAGCGTCCCGGGTGGCCATTTCGCCCTTTAAGGCCCTTTTCCCCCAAAAGGGAAACATCTGGCTTACCGAAAACATCCATTGGGCATCCGGGGCGTCTCCGAAGGTATAGCTGTTATAGCCTTCGTTCTGATATCCTGCCATCACCATGGGGTCAGGAAGGGCACCGGCCTGGGGTATTTTGAAGCGGGCCGCATCCACCCCGGCCTGGGCCGCCTGGATTTCCGGATTGTTCTTAACGGCATCCTGGATCAGATCCTGGAGGTTCAATTCCGAGGCCTCGGCAATGGCTCCGCAAAAGAAGAAAAGGAAAAACAGGATGGTTCTGTTGAAGAAAAAGCGCATGGCAGATGGTCCTGTAAAAATTTCCCAAGGACGTCACATGACGAAAATGGGTTTTGGTGACTTTGTGCTCTTTCTGAAAGCTGCCCGCAGATCCCTGATCGCTCTCATCCGAAAATGCTTTTTTCCCGGACGAGAACTATTTGACATCTACATTGAATTTAACCTTTTTAACCTTCTGGCCCTGTGTTATTTGAATCTCAACATTCCAGCTACCGGCCATGGAAAATTCCACCTTGGCCATGTATTCGTTCCCCTTCAAGATCATATCGGTTTTGTAGTTCATAGCCGGCATCCCGGACATGGCCGGCATGGAATATCCCACTTTCACCTTGGCATCGGTCACCGGTTTTCCGGAAGCATCAGAGATCGTAATGGTCACATTGTTATTACCGACTATCGGGGGATTTCTATCAATTTCGACTTTTATGGTATATTCATCCACCTTTTTGATCACTTCATAATTTTTGCCCCAGACCGTCCCGACGGCGAAAGCCAAAATTATCAACAAAAGGACAACTCTTTTCATGGAAACCTCCATTTTTTGTGTAAATAATTAATTGGGGTCAACAACTATAAGTCATATTTCTTAATTATGTTAAAACCTGTCTATCCCCCTGTCAAGAGAATAAACCCTCCTCAAAGAGGTTAATCTTACTTTTTTTCCGCCTCCACCTCCGCTCCGGTCTTTCTTTTATTATCAGGAAGAATTTTACCATTTAACTGTGAAGAAAAGATGAATGAATTATGAATTTAAAAAATAACATCCCAAGAAAAATACAGTAATTTTTTTAATAAAATACAGAATTTGCTTTATTTTCGGCTATCGTAATTTATGCGATTATTTTAAAATATTGGTGTCCTGCATTATTTTACCGGGAGTGCGGTCATGAAGAAACTCTTCGCCTCTTGTCAATACGTCCTTTTAGGGATTGTCCTCGGAGCGGGCAGCCTGGCGGCCCTCGAAGGGCCTGATCCCGCTGATCCCGGTGCGCCGGCGCCGGAGATCAAGTACTGGTCGGCTTTCTCCGATTATAGGCCCTACCAGGAGCAAGAACCCCTTTCATGGAAGCAGATCAACGAGGACGTAGCAGGAATCCCCGGTGCAGCGGGACACGCCGGCCATGAAAGCCACGGGGGAGCGGCGACAGCCGGGACAGAGGCCGCATCCTCTCCTGCCGGGCCTACGGCGCAGCCTGACGGCGCGATTGCCGCCACCGGTGTCATCCGAAGGATCGACCGAGCCGATGCCAAAGTCGTGATAGCCCATGAACCGATCGCGTCGCTCGGCTGGCCCGCAATGACCATGCTCTTCCGGCTGAAGGACCCGGCCAGCGTCGACCCGTACAAAGAGGGCGACAGGGTGGACTTCACCCTGGAAAAATCGGCCTCCGATTATGTTATCTCGGGCTTCCGGAAATCCGCCGGCCATGAGTGGCACGATACGGGTAAAGGAGACAAGAAGTGATTCTCCCCCTCTTTCTTCGGCCCTCCGCGGCCACCGCGCTCGCAACCGTCCTCGGCGCCTTGCTGCTTGGCGGCTGCGCAACCTTCTCGCCTGACGGCGGTTTTGATGCCGTCGAGTCGATTGCCAAGGAACGGCTGAATAAAGAGGTCACCTGGATACGGTCCGCTGCGGACGCGGGCCGCGTTCAGGAAAGGGTGAAAGAACTGCTGGCCGGCCCGCTCTCCGTAGACGACGCCGTGCAGGTTGCGCTCCTCAACAACAGGGGGTTGCAGGCGGTCTACTCCGATCTCGGCATTTCCGAGGCAAACCTGGTGCAGGCCGGAAGGCTTCGCAATCCGGGTTTCTCTTACAGCCGGGCAACGGGCGGCGGCGAGCGCAAGATCGAAAGCCTAGTCACCTTCGATTTCCTCCAACTCCTGACTATGCCGACTGTGCTCAAGATCGAAGGCCGGCGATTCGAACAGGCCAAGCTGTACGTCGCGAATGAGGTGCTGGGCATCGGGGCCGAGACTCAGCGCGCCTATTACGAAACATTGGCGGCTGAGCAGACCGCTGCTTACCTGGAACAGGTCAAAACCGCTGCGGAGGCCGGTGCGGAGCTGGCCCGCCGCATGGCAGCCGCAGGCAACTGGAGCAGGCTTGATCAGGCGCGCGAGCAGGTGTTTTACGCCGAGGCGACCGCCAGGCTCGCCCGAGCGAGGCAGGCGGCCGTCTCCCAGCGTGAGAGGCTCACCCGGCTGTTGGGGCTGTGGGGAGGCGACATAGCATTCAAGCTCCCGGAACATCTGCCGGAAATTCCCGCCGAAAAACCGGAGCTGAAGGACCTGGAGGTGCTTGCCATTTCCCGGCGCCTCGATATCCGGTCCGCCAGGCATGAAACCGAAGCGCTGGCCGAGTCTCTGGGGCTGACCAGGGCGACCCGCTTTATCAATGTTTTCGAGCTTGGCGACTTTCGAACGACCGAGACGCCTGGTCCGGAAAAAAGGGGATACGCCATCATCCTCGAGGTCCCGCTTTTCGATTGGGGAGGCGCACGTGTCGCCATGGCGGAATCGATGTACATGCAGGCCGTTAACCGTCTCGCCGAGACCGCGATCGGCGCGCGATCCGAAGTACGCGTCGCCTATTCCGCTTACCTTACCGCTTACGATCTGGCGAAACACTACCAAGACGAGATCGTGCCGCTCCGCAAGAAAATTTCTGAAGAGAACCTGCTGCGCTACAACGGCATGCTGATCAGCGCCTTTGAACTCCTGGCCGACGCCCGGGAACAGGTTGCCAGTGTGAATGCCACTATCGAGGCATTGAGATCGTTCTGGGTGGCCGACGCTGACCTGAAGATGGCCCTGGCCGGCGCTCCGTCCACCGGACAGGCCGGCCATCTCATGCGGGAACCGGGACCGGGTGGGGCAGCTCAGCTCGACCCTCGACGCCGTTCCGAAAAAGGAGGACAGAGGTGATCAACCGTCGCGATTTTCTGCGAAACTCAAGCCTCGCAATGCTCGGCGCCGCCCTGGTGAGCAAGGTGCAGGCCGCAACGCTGCCCGAGGCGCCGACGCAGACGTCAGCGGCCATGGCACCGCCGCTCTTTCCGCCCAACGGCCGGCCCTACCACCCCGTCGTGACGCTCAATGGCTGGACCCTGCCGTGGCGCACGCGGAACGCATGGAAAGAGTTCCATCTTGTTGCCGAGCCGGTTGTTCGCGAAATGGCGCCGGGGATGAAGGCACACCTTTGGGGTTACAACGGCCAAAGCCCCGGGCCGACCATCGAATGTGTGGAAGGCGATAAGGTGCGCATCTTTGTCACCAACAGGCTGCCGGAACATACCACGATCCACTGGCACGGCGTTCGGCTGCCCAACGGCATGGACGGCGTGGGAGGGCTGACCCAGACTCAGATACCGGCGGGCAAGACCTTCGTCTATGAATTCGAGATGAAACACTCCGGCACCTTCATGTATCACCCCCATGCCGACGAGATGGTGCAGATGGCCATGGGCATGATGGGCTTCATCGTGGTGCACCCGAAGGACCCTACCCGGTACCGCGTCGACCGGGACTTCGTCTTCCTTCTGGCCGCCTACGACATCGACCCCGGCAGCTACACGCCGAGGGTTGCCCAGATGTTGGATTTCAACCTGTGGACCTTCAACAGCCGGGTATTTCCGGGCATCGATCATCTCGTCGTGAGGAAGGACGACCGGGTGCGCATCCGCATGGGAAACCTCACCATGACCAGCCACCCGATCCACATCCATGGCTACAACTTTGCGGTGACCTGCACCGACGGCGGCTGGGTGCAGAAAAGCGCGCAATGGCCGGAAACCACTATCGACGTGCCGGTCGGGGCGCTACGGGCCGTCGAGTTTGTTGCCGATGCACCCGGTGACTGGGCCTTTCACTGCCATAAATCGCACCACACCATGAACGCCATGAGCCACCAGGTGCCGACCATGATCGGCGTCGCCCAGAAGGGGATCGCTGAAAAGATCGGCAAACTGGTGCCGGACTACATGGTCATGGGTGAGCGCGGCATGGCCGATATGGCCGGAATGGAGATGCCTTTGCCGGACAACACGCTGCCGATGATGACCGGCAGAGGACCCTTCGGGCCAATCGAAATGGGCGGCATGTTTACCGTGGTTAAGGTGCGCGAAGGCCTGAGAAGAGACGACTACAAAGACCCCGGCTGGTACCGGCACCCTCCGGGCACGCAGGCGTATGAACTGAAAGATATGTCCGAGATGGATTAATTAGGTAAATTAATTAGGACGCAGATTTTCGCTGATACCCGCAGATAGCTATTCTTTTATATTTAATATCCTGTCAATCTGCGTTCGTCTGCGTCCAAAAAGGAGGTGAAACCATGAAAGTATTGGTAATTTTGCTTGCACTCCTTTGCCTGGTAGTCATCGGGGCAGCGGTTTTTGTGTGGTCCGGCACCTACAATATTGCGGCCAATGTTCCCCATTGGAAGATCACCCATGAGGTTTTCTCTCTGGTTCGGGAACGATCAATCTCGGCCCACAGCAAAGGAATTACCATCCCTCCGCTGAAGGACCCGAGACTCCTCGATGGGGGTTTCAAAAATTATCATGAAATGTGCCGGCTGTGTCACAACGCGCCCGGCTATTCCCGTACGGTGGTTGCCCAGGGCCTCTATCCCGCTCCTCCCGACTTCACTTCTAAAGATCGAAAAACACGGAGCAAGGCGGAAGTTTACTGGATCGTGAAGAACGGGATCAAGATGACGGGTATGGCCGCTTTTGGCGCCACCCACAGCGAAGAGGAGATCCTCGGACTCGTTTTCTTTGTGCAACCCCTCCGTGATATGACGCCCAAAGAATATGCCGCCATGGTCAAGGCGGCAGGGTTGCAGAAAAGAGAAGGCCATCACCACTGAGAATAGGCGGCCCCGGTGAGGCGCCGATAGTACTCTTCCGGATATTTCTTATTAAACTGTCATGCCACGATAGTGGCGTGGCGCCACGAAGCATGAAAATAGCGCAGTTGATGATTGAACTCGCTGGTAACAAATCAAAGTCCAAGGATTACCGCACCCCTATAATTTTTTCATTTATCGGGGCATCAGTCGGATAGATATTTCTCGGGAACTTGAGCAATTATTAAACACAACTACTCAAAAATAAATACTGGAAAGCCTGGATTTTCAACCTGAAAAGGATACATTCTTTGATAGGTCAGGTAGTCGGATTTTAAAAGTGGAGGCCCCCTCGCTGAATTTATGAAAAAAATATAAAGATTTTCAGAGGCGGGGCTTAAATGATATCTTGAAGGGTACCATCAGCCTGTTCAACGGCCCTATCCCCCAAACCAACGATGCGATTTCATCCAGGGCTGAATAACCAACGTTACCCCAATTTCAAAATTTTAATCCGGTCTTTTTGATGGCATCGCATAAAAGCCTCGACCACATCCAAGCGCCATTGTTTTCCTTTGTTCTTTTCTATTTCCGAAAGGGCGGCTTCTAATGCCATTCCCGGACGATAGGGTCTGGAGGTGGTCATGGCGTCAAAGGAATCGGCTATGGCCATGATCTGGGCCGGTAGGGGAATATCCATGCCGGACTTCCCATTGGGATAGCCTTTCCCGTCAAATCGTTCGTGATGGTCCAAAGTCCATTGGGCCATCTCTTTCAAGGATTCAAATCCGTTCAAAATCTGGGCCGAGGCCCGGGCATGCTCCTTAATCTGCTCCCATTCCTGGTCAGTCAATGTATCCTCTTTTCGCAGGATACTATCCGGAACGGCGATCTTCCCCACATCATGCATCAAAGAAGCCAGGTTGAGATGTTCCAGTTCCTTCTTGCTTAACCCCATCTCACCCCCTATGATTCGGGTATATTCCGCCACCCGGAGGGAATGTCCTTTGGTATAAGGGTCCCGGGCTTCCAGGGCCGTAGCCAAGGCCGTAATGGCCGACATTTTTTCTTTTTCCTGTTCCCGCAACCGTTGGACCTGGACCTCACGAAAGGAAATGATAATCCCGATGACTAAGAGCACCAATACTACAATTCGAATCTTCAAGGCCGAACTCTGGATACCGGTTCTGGCCTCTTCCAACTCGGCATCGTGCATCCTGACATGCATCTGGGCCTCTTCATTCAGGTGCCTCGCTTCACTTAATAAGCCCCGCCCTGATATTTTTCTTTTTTGAAGTTCAGAGGCCAAACGTTCTCCGGCGGCCAACAGGCCTTCTATATGTTTTCTATACCCTGGTTCCCAACTTCCGGACAAAGCCTTTAACCGTTTGGTAGTCTCCTGGAGTTGAACCACGGACATTTCTTCCGAGACCCCATTTTTTTCGATACCCATCTCCAAGTGATTAATGGCCTCGGCAAAGGACTTGACATCGTGGATAGTCGGGGCATAAAAGTCGGTCACCCCTTTGCTGAAACGGGTTACCTGGGCCACGAGCTGAATGATAAAACCGGCGATAGCGACAAACAGAAGGATCATCACGATAGTAGCATAATCCCTCTTGATTTGAGCCCGAATATTTTTTAATGCCATAATTGCCTGCTCAAAATCAGAAAACCCGTTGTTCCCGCCAAGAGTGAACTGAGCAAGACGACCATTTTGGAACTCTGGATAATATCGGGGTCATTAAAGGCCAGGAGCGTGATGAAGATTGACATGGTAAACCCGACACCTCCAAGAAAACCGGCGCCAACGATATGGTTCCAGGACACATCGCTGGGCAGCCGGGACCAGCCCAATCGAACGGCTAAAAGGCTGAACAGAGCAATGCCCAGCGGCTTGCCAACGAACAACCCGGCGAAAACACCTAAACTGTTTGATGTTACCAGGCCCTCGATCCAGTTTCCGGCCAGCGCAATACCGGTATTGGCCAGCGCAAAAAGCGGCATGATGACAAAGGCCACCGGTTTGTGCAGGAAATGCTGCACTTTGTAGGATGGCGAATTTTCATCACCCATTCCAAAGGGAATGGCAAAGGCGAGCAGGATGCCTGTAAGAGTGGCGTGGATACCGGATTTAAGCATAAAATACCACAGGATAATGCCTGGAATAAGGTAAAGAAGCAATCGATGCACACCGAGACGATTTAAAATCAGCAGTCCCGAAAACACCCCTAAAGCCAAAACAAGATACAGTAGCGAGAAGTCACCTACATAAAACAGAGCAATAATGACGATTGCACCCAAGTCATCCGTGATGGCTAAGGCCGTAAGAAAAACCTTTAGCGTTGCCGGAACCTTGCCGCCTAACAGAGTCAGCACGCCTAATGCAAAAGCAATGTCCGTTGCCATTGGAATTCCGATGCCCCCTTGCGTTACGGTTCCCCGATTGAACAAGAAGTGCAGGAGAGCGGGCGTAGCCATGCCACCGATAGCGGCAAAAATAGGCAGGGTGGCGTTTTTTAAGTCCGACAGTTCCCCGATATAAAGTTCCCTTTCAATTTCAAGTCCGATCAGCAGAAAGAAAATGGCCATCAAGCCGTCATTGATCCAGTGTCCGACGCTATATTTCAATGCAATACCGCCGAGTTCAAAACCAACTTTGGTATTCCAAAAATCCGAATATTCTTTTCCGAAATTGGAATTGGCAATCAGGATTGAAGTAACCGTGCAGAGAATCAGGATAATTCCGGAAACCTGTGAACTTTCTAGAAATTCCACAAAAAGTTTGGTAAATTTTGCTTTCATAGACTGATCATTTCTTGTCCGGGTCACCGATTCAATTCAGATCTCTCTTTTTTACTTCGAATTCTTCCTTATCGATCTCTCCCCGGGCATACCTTTTCTTGAGGATTTCCAGGGCCGATTCCCCTTGACCATGGTCCTGATTACCGCCATGACCTGACGACATAAGCCAGCGTATCAACAAAACAATCAATACAATCAACAGGACCCAAAAAATCACCATAAAAATCGCACCGAACCAGCCCATGTTCCCCCAGCCCATCATTCCCGGCCCCATTCCCCAACCCCGATAATCTCTATAATTATTATACTCGGCCAGGGAAACTCTCTTGAATAAAAATACCGTAAACATACAAACAAAAATCTTAAAGACCACTCCCGAATACTTCATAACCTGCCTCCTTTCACTTGGTTAAAATTTTCCTTGTTATCCCTTTTTTCGATTTTTTCTGCTTTTTAGGGATTCAAAAGTCAGCAAACAAATCCCTTTCAGACTTTTCTTTCTTGGTGGAGGGAGGCTGGTCGTCTCCCTCCGGTTGAAGATTGGTGTTAAATTGATGGCCTTCCTTATTTCTTCGGTACGGGGGCCATGGCTTTCAGGGATTTGATGTAGGCCACGATGTCGGACATTCCTTCCGATTTCGGGTCGATAGCTTTGCCCTTCAGGGCATTCATGATACACATGTTTACTACTTCTTGCAGGTTCTTGGCTTTCGCAAACATGCCGCCAAATTTTTTCTTGGCCCCGGATTTCTCCAGACCCTTTCCGTCGGGATGACAGGAATTACACGATTTGTCCGCGGTCCCTTCCGCGAATTTCGGATCGTTGAAAAGCTTTTTCCCCTTTTCCACGTCCCCGGCCGCAAAGGCAAAAGTTAAACCCAGACTGACGACAAATAGGGACACCAATACCAACCGAAATAATCTCATTTTTTTCACCTCCTTTCGCTTGAGGATTGAAGGACCTTATCGGTCCAACTGCAAGAAATTTTTCTAGATACACTGGTCTCCAAAATTTTTCCTTCATTACTATTTTTCCTGATAATTGGTCTCAAGGCACACTTGAATCCTACTTTCTTTTCCTCCATCGATATGGAACGATTCCGGGGAGATATGACGTTGATTATAGTCTATAGACTTCGGAAATCGTCCTCTTGATGCCCATCCGATTCCTCTGCTTTTAGCGTATAGTGCCGCTTAATCAGGTTGGCCACCAAGCCGCTCCAGCCTGTCTGGTGAGAAGCGCCTAATCCCAGCCCGGTATCCCCATGGTAGTATTCCGCGAAAAGACGCAGGTTTCTCCAGTAAGGGTCATGCTGGAAAAGACTGTCCTCCGGGAAGGCCGGCATTCGACCGTTCTTATTTCGGCGAAATATCCTGATCAGACGCTCCCCGATAGCGTTTACCACCTCTCTTAAGTTCAGTTTGCTATCAGCAACGGCCGGCGCATAGACCTTGAAGTTCGGTCCCAGATAGCGGTAGAATTTAGTCAATGCCTGTAGAATTGAATAGTTGATAGGCATCCAGACCGGCCCCCGCCAGTTGGAATTACCCCCGAAGAGATAGGTTCTGGACTCACCCGGCTCATATTCGATCAGGGCCTGGCCGAGACCGGGGAGTGTCCCTAATTCACGCTTTTCGGCATGGACCCGGCTTACGCTCCGGAACCCGTGACCGGACAAAAACTCCCCCTCATTCAGAAGGCGACTGACGATGTGAGGCAGCATGGTGTGGTCTACCAGGGAAAGTAACCGCTCGCCATGATCATTGGTGGCAAACGGGCAGGCGCAGATAACGTGTCCGTCGAACATACCGCCCCGGTGCTCCTCCAACAGGGCTTTAAACCGTGGGACGTTTTCGATTATTTCCGGATCCACCACTTCACAGGCGAACAAAGGAATAAGGCCCACATAGGAGTAAACGTCGATCCGGTGGCAGGAACCATCCGGTGAAATGAGCAGGTCCTTGAAAAACCCGGCTTCGGGGTCCCAGAGAGACAGTTTTTTAGACACATAGCCTGCTATGGAATTGGCGATGGCCAGAAATTGTTGATAACACTGAATAGCCATGTCCTCATATTCTGGCTGTTCCTGGGCCAGTTCAAGGGCCATGGCCGTCATATTCAAGGCGAACATGGCCATCCATCCGGTGGCATCGGCTTGTTTCAGACTGTAACCGGCCGGGAGCGGCCGGGAGCGATCATAGACCGAGATATTATCCAGCCCCATAAATCCCCCTTCGAAGACATTGAGTCCGTCGCTGTCCTTTCGATTCAACCACCAGGTGTAATTCATAATCAGCTTATTGAAGACTCGGCGAAGGTAATGGAGGTCTCCCTGGCCCCGTTGTTTACGTTCCGCCCGAAACACTTTCAGGGCGGCTACGGCCTGAATGGGCGGGTTGACGTCTTCAAATTGCCATTCGTAAGCCGGAATCTGGCCGTTGGGATGAAGATAGCGCCAATCCAAAAGCAGTTCTATTTGATCCTTTGCAAAATCGATGTCCACCTGGGCAAAGACCATACAGTGATAAGCCAGGTCCCAGGCAGCAAACCAGGGATATTCCCAACCATCCGGCATGGATATGATATCGGCGGCCTTTAAATGACGCCAGTTCCGGTTCCGTCCCTGCTTCCTTTCTTCAGCGGGGGGAAACAAGTCTCCATCCAGCCATCGAGTCACCTGGAAATTGTAAAACTGTTTACTCCAGATCATGCCGGCTACGGCCTGACGAAAAATCAGGGCATCCTCTGCAAGGGCTCCGGGCAGCAGCCCCTCGTAGAACTGGTCGGAATCCTTCTGGCGTTGGTTTAGTAGGGAATCCATATGGTCAAAGGGGGATTTTAGGGCCTGAGAGGAAAGGGCCAGATCTACAGTCACGCTTTCCCCTGCCCCGCAGTCAATCACCTGCCAGGCGGCGAATTTGGTGCCATTTTGGGCCGGGTTTACCGCTTCCCCTTCTCTCTGGGCAACCAACCGGTGAAAGGCGTCCTTGACATACGGCGAGCGGTTGGGAACACCAAAAAGACGCAGGGTATTGGTTTCGTTATCCGTAAAGAGCCCTACGGCCTTCTGGCGGCCGTAAATAAAATACTCTCCCAGGGAAGAATGGCTGGCCTTCACCGCCCAGGCGGCCCTCTGGGGATCGGAAACTATCATCTGGGGCCTTGGTTTTTCAGGATCTTCCCAGGACCAGGTATTTCGGAACCATAGGGTGGGCAACAGGTGGATAGTGGCCTGCTCCGGCCCGCGGTTGGTTGCCGTAATCCGGAGATAGAGTTGCTCGGGGCTCTCCTTGGCGTAGGTCATTTCCACGTCCCAGTAACGATTTTCGTCAAACACTCCGGTATCGAGCAGGCCGAATGGCGGATCTTGGCGGGATCGCCGCTTGTTTTCCTCAATCAGAGCAGCGTACGGAAACTCAGCTTGGGGGTACTTGTAAAGAACCCTCAGAAAACTGTGACTCGGCGTGGCGTCCAGGTAAAAAAAATATTCTTTGACGTCTTCACCGTGATTGCCCTGATTGGCGGTCAGCCCGAACATCCGTTCTTTTAGAATAGGATCCTTTCCATTCCACAAAGCCAGGGCCAGACACAAACGCTGTTGTTCATCACAGAGGCCCCCAATCCCGTCTTCATTCCAGCGATAGGCCCTTGAACGCGCCTGGTCATGATCAAAATATTCCCAGGCCTCACCATTGGCACTGTAGTCTTCCCTGACAGTCCCCCAGGCACGCTCACTCAAATAAGGCCCCCAGAGGCGCCAGTTTTCTTTTCCCAGTCGTTGGGCTTCCAGACGCTTTTTTTCGGCGCTCATCGTTTTTTTCTCCGTTTGATTCTTAAAATTCAATAATCCGAGACGTTATCTTCTCTCTCGCGGATGAACTCAGCGGCCTCAACCAGATTCCGGGCTATGTAAATAGGATGGTCCTTCCCCAGTTTTATTACCTTTTCCTCTTCGTTTGGTTCATTTTCAAAGGGAATGAGAATTCCTGTTCCCCCGATATTCAAGGCGGTTTGAACGTCGCTGGCCCTATCTCCAATCACATAAACCCGGACATTCCCCGGAGTGATGTCCTCCGCTTTAAGGGCCGCGAAAACCATGCCCAAGGCAGGTTTTAAACAAGTGCACTCGCGAACAAAGGCCGGGTCGAAACGTACATCCGGTTTGCTCCGCATGTATTCCTGGGTTGCGTGAGGACACAAAAAGTATCCCTTGATGGATCCCCCCCGGTTTCTTAATTTTTCCAGAACATATGAACAGACTTCATGGGCCATTTCCAGAGTAAGACGGGGGTAGTCGGTAATCGCCACCCCGGCCTGGTTGGTAATCATGTAGATGGCCGAATCGGGGATAGCAGCCAGGATTTTCAGGCCTTCCGTCACCCGAGGCAGGATTTTTACCTTCGACTTCCAGTTTTCGTTCCGGCCAAGGAAAAGATGTTCCCGGCTGTCGTAAATAAGAGTGCCGTCCCGGTCTAGACATATGAGCGTTTTAACTGTCATTCTATCCCTCCAGGGTTAATTATTAAGTTGATTAACCAGGCTGTTATGCCGCTTTCTCCTTATCTCGGGCCATTTCGAACCTGGGCCTTTAACCGCTGGACCCCACGAAGGGCCGCCCCCCAAAGGCCGCTTTCCTCATTCACATCAAGAAAAACCGGGATTTTTTTCAGCAAAGACCCCATGGTTTTTGAATGAGTAAACTCGGCCTTAAAAGATGGGTGGGTGATCAGTTGCGGGGTCCTGGCGGCTACCCCTCCGGCAATATACACCCCCCCTCTGGCTACAACCTGAAGCGCATATACCCGGCAGGCCCTTCCGTAAAATCGGGCCATCCAGGTCAGGGTTTCGGAGTCCCCTATTAGCCTTGGTGCTACTTCAGCCGGTTCCAGCTTTTCCCCGGTCAGATACTGATGGATCAAACTCAACCCTTTTCCGGAAACCACGGTATTCGACAGCACATAGGGGTCTCTCCCTTCACGAAGCAGAAAATTCATGTACTCGAATTCTTCTCCCGAAACGAAGGGGAACGGAGCATGTCCTCCCTCGGAGGGGACGGCTTCGTACCCGTCTTGGCAATCGGGAACCAAAGCGGCCTGTCCCAGGGCCGTGCCGGCACCGATTACGGCCAACGGCATTGTGGGATCCACTTCCCCTGGTATAATCTGAAGCGCTGCTTCAATAATGGGGGAACGGCAGGCATAGGCCTGGGCGACGAAATCGTTGATGAGCTCCCACTGTTTCAACCCAAACTTCTGATCTGCTCCGGAAAGATCAACCTCCCAGGGTATATAGGGAGGATGGCTAAACTGTCCCTGCTCAACCGGACCGGCTATGGCAAATACCGCTATATCCGCCTCCTCTACCGGCAGAGGAAACGTGGATGATTGAAGCTGGTCCAATAACCGGCTAAAAGATGAAACCTCCCGGGTCTTAAACCATTTTGATTCCACCAGGGAAAGGGATTGGTCATCCGCCCATTGAAAACAGGCAAAGCGGCTGTTGGTTCCCCCGATGTCGGCGGCCAAAATCTTTTTCATGGAAGTTCCTTTTGGATCAAACATAGTCCGGCCTTAGCCCCCTTCGGCAAAGGCCGGGTACAGGGTCATGCCGCCGTCCACAAAAAGAGTGGTTCCGTGGACATAATCCGACTCGTCGGAAGCCAGCCAGACAGCGGCGTTGGCGATGTCGACCGGATCACCCACCCGCCCGTAGGGGATAAGCTTCAGCAGGTTCGCCTCGGCTTCCGGGGTTTCCCAGGCCCCCCGGTTGATCCGGGTCCTGATGGCCCCCGGGGCAATGCTGTTAACCCGGATTTTGTAAGGAGCCAGCTCCTGGGCCAGGCTTTTCATAAAGAGCATAATGCCTCCCTTGGAGGCGGCATAGTTTACGTGCCTGGACCAGGGTATGACTTCATGGACCGAACTGATAAATATAATCTTGCCGGCGGATCGAGAACGCTCCGGGACCACTCCCCGGCGACGAAACTCCCGAGCAGCTTCCCTGGCGCATAAAAAGGCCCCGGTTAAATTAATATTCAAAACCTGCAGCCAATCATCAAGAAGCATTTCCAGAAAGGGGGCATCCTTTTGAATCCCGGCGTTGCTTACCAGGATATCCACGGTTCCAAACTCCTGGATGGCGGTCTTAAAAAGGGCCTGAACTTCTTCTTCCCGGCTCACGTCCGCTTTAAAGGCCAGGGCCTTGCCGCCCTGATCTACGATATTTTGAACTACTTCCTCGGCCCCGGCATTGGTTCTGGAATAGTTCACCACTACTTTCGCCCCGGCGGCCCCCAGGCCCTGGGCAATACTAGCCCCAATCCCCGAACCCCCGCCGGTTACAATGGCGGTCTGCCCCGGAAGAAGAAGACGGCAGGCTATTGATGGTTCCATTGGCTCCTCCTTGGTCGCTATGAATAAACGGTTGGCAATGGAGCACTGCGGAATTGCCAGACCGATTTGATGCGGTTGTTATATGGAAATTTTGTTTGCAAGTCTGTCCACTACCCGGCGGACGTCAGACAAGCATCACCGACTTTTAGGATTTTTATGAGCGCAGTCACATTTTCCAGCCTTCTTTTCTTCGGCGATTTTTTGTAGGATGGCAGATTGTCCGCCGTTGTCGATATAGTCTTTTTCGATATCTTTCTTTGTATATTCAAAACAAAAGCAAACCATGTCGTCATTTTTGAACTCGTCTCTTTCCTCGGAATATGACGCAAATTTAATCATACTCTTTCCTTTCAATGGATTCCATTTAACGAGATTCATTCCGCATTTTTTTGATTAACCTGGGTATGAACAATGAAAAAATAAAAAGCCCGACAGAGAAAAATACCTTAAAAGAAAAAAGTTCAGCCCAATTTCCGGAGGACCAGACTTCTTTCAAGGTTCCGATAAAAAAAGTGAAAACAAAGGTCCCGACCAGGATGCCCAAGCCCGTACCTAACCAATAATCCCAAAAGTGTACTTTGGTTAAGCCCATGCCGAAATTCATGGCCGTGAACGGGAAGTAGACCAGACGCAGATATAGCACGGTGGCAAACCCGTTGCGCTCGATGGCCTCATCATACTTCTTGAGTTTGTCGCCGATCAGGGAAGCGGCAAAATCCCTTCCCAGGGTGCGGCCGATAAAGAAGGCTGTGCCGGCCCCGATCATTGCCCCGATCCAGACATAGACAAAACCCCAATAG
>JACRBX010000082.1 GCA_016219225.1 Deltaproteobacteria bacterium | reverse complement strand
GGTTTCCGCATCCAGGGTAATACCCCGGGAGTTCGGAATACCCCAAGGGGCTGCCGGCCCGCTCAAAGCACAAAGAATACCCAGTCTGACTTTTTCCGCAGCCCAATCCGGGCTGTTGAGGCCGGCCAAACCGATCAGCACAGCCAGGATAAAAACTCCGTAAATCCCAATTCCTCTTTTCATAAGACACCCTCCTTTAATTCAAAATTACGGTTTAAGGTTCAAGGTTCAGGGTTCAAGGTACGGGAAAACCCATTTTCACGATTCGTGGCGCCCGCTTGCCGCGGGCGACTGTGCTACATTCTGAATTCTGACTCCTGAATTCTGGATTCTTGATTTTTATTTTCGCACTAAATCAGCCACCCAGATAAGTCCGCTTAACATGCTCATTTTCCAACAGGTCCTGACTATCGCCTTCCAGGGCGATTTTACCTACCTCCAACACATACCCTTTCCGGGCCACTCCCAGACCGAGCTTGGAATTTTGTTCCACCAGGAGGATGGTGACCTTGCGCTGGTTGATCTCTCTGATCATGTGGCCGATCTCCCTGACCACCAGAGGGGCCAGACCCAGAGACGGTTCGTCCAGCAAAAGGAGTCTGGGGTTGGCCATTAAGGCCCGGCTGATGGCCAGCATCATCTGCTCCCCGCCGCTCAGGGTTCCTGCATATTGTTTTTGACGGGCCTTCAGGATCGGGAATCGCTGAAATATTTGGTTCAGCTCTTCCTGAATTTCCGACTTGTTCTTCCGGAGAAAGGCCCCCATTTCCAGGTTTTCCAAAACCGTCATATAGGGAAAGAGGCGTCGCCCTTCCATGGCATAAGCGATTCCCCGTTTGGCGATCTCCAGGGGTGACTGGTTATCAATCCGCTGCCCGTCAAAATAAATTTCGCCCTCAGTCAGTTTTTTCAGGCCGAAGATGGACTTCAGGGTCGTGGTCTTACCCGCCCCGTTAGCCCCGATCAGGGAGACAATGGAACCCTCTTCGACGTTAATAGAGACGCCTTTCAGGGCTTCTACCTGCCCATAATGGACCCGAATGTTACGAAGAGCCAGTAGGGTCATTGTTCGTTCGCTCCCAAATAGGCCTCGATTACTTCCGGATGGGCCTGTATCTCCTCCGGAGTCCCCTGGGCGATTTTTACCCCGAAATTGAGCACGGCGATCCGATGGCATAGTTTCATGATAACCTTCATGTCATGCTCTACGATCAGGACGGTGACCCCTTTCTGATTAATGCGCCCGATGAGCCCCATCATAGATTGCTTCTCTTCTGCGTTCATACCGGCCACGGGTTCGTCCAGCATCAGGAGCTCCGGCTCCGCGGCCAGGGCAATGCAGACCCCCAGAATGCGCTGGTGGCCGTGGGACAGGTTGACGGCCAGATCATCCTTTAGTTTTTCCAGGCCGCTGAACCGTAATAACTCCAGGGCCTTTTCCTGAATTTTTTCCTTTTTACGACGAATGGCGGCCTGGTTGACCAGGTCCCCGAAGAAACCGATGCCGGCATCCAGATGGCAGCCCATCAGAACGTTCTCCGTTACCGTAAAGTCCTTAAAAAGGACATTGCCTTGAAAGGTTCTGACCAGACCTTTTTTAGCGACCCGCTCGGGCTTCAGCCGGCTGATGTTCGTATCCTTGAAAATCACGGAGCCATGGGTGGGTTTAAGCATCCCGCTGATCAGATTAAAGGCCGTGGTCTTGCCTGCGCCGTTCGGGCCGATCAGGCCGTGGATTTCACCCGGCTTTACGGCCAGGTTCAAATCCTGAACCGCCGCCAGACCGCCGAAGTATTTGGTCAAATTGATCAATTCCAGTAGATGGCCAGGGCCTTTTTCGATCAAGGTCTACTCCTTACGAATCCGGGAACGGATTTTCTCCGGCAAGGTGATCAGGCCGCCGGGTACGAAAACCAGAACCAGAATCAAAATCATTCCCAGGATAATAGGCATGTACTGTTTCAGGGGTCTTAAAAACTCATCCAGACCGAGTAAAACGAGACAGCCGACAATGGGACCCAACACGGTCTGGGTTCCGCCGATCACGGCGTACATCAGCATATACAATGAATTGAGCCAGGTGAAATCATCGGGATTGGCATAGGTAAAATAATGGGCCCACAGGGACCCGGCCAGTCCGGCGAACAACGAACCGATCACAAAGGCCATCAATTTATAGCGGAGGACGGGCACGCCGATAGACACCGCCAGTTGATCGGCCTGGGGGATAGAGCGCAAGGTCAGTCCGAACCGGGAGTTGTCCAGCCGGCGCAATATGAAAACAGTAAAAATCAGGACGGCGATGGCCAGGTAGTAAAAAGGGGCCTTGGAGGCAAAACTGATCTGGAGCCCGGCCAGCTCGATAATCGCCGGACGGGGGATGCCCAGAATCCCCTGAGGTCCGCCGAATACCTTTTCCCACATCATCCAAAGATGCCGGAAGACCTCGGTGATGGCAAAGGTGATCATGACAAAGTAGGCCCCTTTGATTCTTAAAATGGGATATCCCAGGATCATAGCCAAGAGGGCCACGGCTACCCCGGAAAAGGGCAAACAAAGCCAGAAGCTCCATTTGAGTTTCATGGCCATCAGTCCGGAAAGATAGGCCCCCATACCCATGAAACTGGCCTGGGCCGCATTGAGGTGCCCGGTGACCAGGACCACCCGGATTCCCAGGGTCAAAATGCTCCAGATAAAGATATTGATGCCCACATGGAGGATATAGGGATCTTTTATAAAAACGGGAAGCACCAGTGCGACCGCAAAAGAAAGCACCAGAATGAGACCGGTTGCGGATAACCGTCTATTCTTCATGGCCGAACATCCCCGTGGGCTTGATTAATAAAACGGCGATCAACAGCAGGAATACCGCCAGCATCGCCCCGTGAGAACTGACATAGGTGGCCATAAAGCTCTCCGTCATTCCGATGATGAATCCGCCGATGATGGCCCCGAACAGACTGCCCATACCGCCTAAGATGACCACCACGAAGGCCTTCATAATAGGCTCCACCCCCATATAAGGATTGACATAGAAGATGGGCCCCACCAAAGCACCACCGACGGCCGCCAGAGCACAACCGATGCCCATGGCCAGAGAAAAGACCAGCCTGATATCTATGCCCTGTACCAGGGCAGCCTCTGAATCCTGAGCCACGGCCCGCATGGCCTTGCCTAATTTGGTTCTAAAGACCCAAAAATACATGGCCAGGATGAAAACCAGACCGCAGACAATCGCCGCCAGCCGTTCCCCTGAGACAGAAACAGAGCCTATTGGGAGATAGCCGCTGAAAGGTGACCCGAAGGCCTTATCGGTTACCCCAAAGGAGACCAGGGCCGTGGCCTGCAGAATGAGCATCAGTCCGAAGGAAACGATGATGATGGCCTGAAGGTTTCCCCGAAAACGACGAAAGATGAACCTTTCGACAATAATGCCCAAAAAGGCCACCAGCACTGCGGTCAAGGCGATAGCCGTAAGATAACGGATCGTGGGAGGACCGATCAGGGGAATGATCTGGCCGTCAAAAAAAAGCCAGGCCCCGAATCCGCCCAGCATATAAAACTCGCCGTGGGCGAAATTAACGATATGCATGATGCCGAAGATCAGGCAAAGACCCGAGGCTACCAGGATCAATATCAGGGACCCCATTATGCCGTTAGCCAGGGTTTGGACCAGTATGTCCATTGCGCGTTACCCTTTTCTGGTTGATGATCCGTCCTCGTCGTCGGTCTCGAGGACGAAAGGTTTTGGGTTGACGGGTTGATCCGTATCGTAGATGGCCATTTTGAAATACTCGTTCAGCTCCAGGAAAAGCACCCGGTCCCGGATGCTCCGCAGAAAGTCCAATCCGTCCTGCCCGGTGTGGTTGAGCCCGCCCAAATGCAAACGGACCTTTTTGCCGGCTTCCAAATGCCGTGCACACACCTGGCGTAAGGCCGGGAGAGACTCCCTATCCAATCGACCTTCAACCCTCAGCTCGACCGTTTCCGTCTTGTTGAAATGTTCTTCAATACGGATCATGATTAATGAGCTAAGCAATAAATCGGCCAACCCAGGACATCAACTAAAATGTTAATTATATCAACTACAATAAAGAGCAAAGCCTTTTTTCTGTTTCCAATGATAGACGAAATATCGTCTCAGAGACGACTTTTCGTTTAATCCAGGGTTGACAGGCTCGCCTTTCTGAGCTACCCTTACCGGGCAGTCGTCATAAAGAGCCGTAACCCCCAACCCGGGCGCCACCACGAAGCATGAAAATGGGCTTAAGATTATGTAGAACAGGCCTGTTATTAGTGGAAACAGCCGAGGGCGGCTGTGCTACATAAAACAAATCCTATTTTCGTATTATGCCCTTATGCGCGGAGCGGGCGCCACGAAGCATGAAAATGCGAATATTGAATAATGAATTCCGAAGGGGAGTTTCTTTAAATTCCGAAATCCGAAATCTAAAATCCGAAATATGAGAGGATACTATGGGACAAAAAGAGGTCACCCCTGGTAAAGCCATCTCCGGCGACCAGCGGATTTTTGCCCTGGCCGCCTTGTTTAAAGGGGATTTTTCAATCGACTGGCTCCAGGAGATATCCGAGGAAAAACCTTCCCACCTTCTTCAGGCCCTCGACCAGGGGCTCCGGGCCAAATGGCTCACCCAGGTCGGCCCGGGCCTGTTCCACTTCACTGATTCGCAAAAACAGCAGGATCTTTTGACAACCATCCCCTCAAAAGAAAGAGAAAAGCTTTATCGCCGGGCCATACGGATTCTGATCCGGGAGCTTCCGGAAGACGATCAAAGGGATCGTCTCATGGGCCAGCTCTTTCTCCACCTGTCCAACGATCTGGAAGGCTGCCGGCGTCTGATCGATGAGGGTAATTATTTCCGGAGGATCTTCCGTCATCAAGAGGCCTTGAAATATTATGAAAAGGCCGTCGAAGACCTGAAAAGCCTTAAAGGCCAGGCAGCCGACCGTCTGCTTATTGAAACCGCCCTCCAATATTCCAAAATCTCGACGGCAACCCTCGATGCCGACCGGGTCAACTCAACGATTCTTGGGGCCATCAAACGGGCCGATGCCCCCAACCTGCATTCCTGCCAGGCCCTTCTAAAAATGCACCTGGCCAAGCATGAATGGCTGCGCTCCGATTTTCAGACGGCCTTGAAATATTTTGATGAAGGCTGGATCATGTCCCAACAGATCGATGATCCCGGCCTCCATCGTTCGGCCGTGATTTTCAGCATGTTTTTCCATTATTGGCAGGGCCGGTTTCGAGATGCCGTGGAAAGTTACGAAAAATATATACCGGAGATCGAAAAGGTTCCCAAGGGGGAGTTTCCCCTCCTGGCCCGTTTGACTATCGGGAGCTGTTACGGCCACTGCGGGCAGATCTCTCAGGGGATGGGTATGCTGGATACCATCCGCAGCCACTGCCTTAAATCCGGCAATATCGGCATTGCCGGTCATGCCTCGGCAGCGATCGCCTTCATGTTTTTTGAAATCGGATACTTTGCCCGGGCCTTTAAATACTTTGAAACAGCCCTGACAGAGACCACGGCCGGACAAAACAATTACGGGAGGCTGTCGGCCTTGCTCGGCTTGGCCCTGACGTCCCACAAACTGAATGATCCCCAAAAGGCCTCTGCCTTTTTGATGGATTTCCTGGAACTGAGCCATCAGGCCCAGATCTATTTCAGATTCTTGCCGGTCATCATGGACCTCTGCTGGTCCATGGAGCTGGGGCTGCTGCCCCGAATCGATGGCCTGTCGGTTGAAAAGGAGATCGCCGGAGCCCTGCGGAGCAGGAATATTTACATGCGGGGGATGGGCTACCGCTACCGGGCCTTGTTCCGGAAACAAAAAGGTCGACCTTCACGGGAACTCCTCCGGGACCTGACCCAATCCGTTAAATGGCTTGAAGTTTCCGGTCATCAGATCAATCTGGCCAGGGTACGGCTTGAACTGGCCCGGGAATATCTGCATAACCGGCAGGAGGATAAGGCCCGGATCATAGCCGGTCCATCGGCCCGGTTGCTTTTTTCTCTCAATGAATCCTTGATCCCCGATGATTTGCGCTCCCTGGTGGAAGACGTCCGGGACGGGAAAAACCTTCTTAATGAAATTCTAAAACTAGGTCAGGAGATGGTTACCATCCGGGATAAACGGGAGGTAGCCGTTCGTATTATCTCTACAGCCAACAGTGTCACCGGTGCCGAACGGGGGGCCATGTTCCTGATTGATGAATCCGGCCAGGGTCTGACGCTGCGAGCCACTAAGAATCTAACCCAGGAAAATCTGACCTCTCCTGATTTTTCAGTTTCCATGAACATCATCGAGCAGACCTTCCGTTCCGGCCAAAGCCGGGTCCTGGACCTCGAATCCGATCAGGATAATGGCTTGTCCTCAAAGGCCATCCGGTCCTGCGTCTGTGTGCCTATGACCCTCAGGAATCAGGTGATCGGGGTGCTTTATCATGACAACCGTCTTTTCCGGAGCGCCTTTAAAGCAAGCGATCTGGAGGTTCTCGGCTATTTTGCCGCTCAGGCCGCCATCGCCATGGAAAATGCCCAGGCCTATGAAATCCTTCATCAGCGCTACCAAAAGCAGAAAGAAGAGAAACAATATTTCGAGGAACAATATTTAGAAAGCCTGAACTTCGAGGATATAGTCGGTAAGAGCCAATCTATCCGTCAGGTATTTGCCCAACTGGACTCCGTAGCCGGTACGGACGCGACAGTCCTTATTTTAGGGGAAACCGGGGTGGGGAAGGAGCTGGTCGCCAGGGCCATCCACCACAATAGTGCACGCCGGAACGGGCCTTTTGTCCGGGTTAACTGCAGCGCCTTTTCGGAACACCTCATCTCCAGCGAACTTTTCGGGCATGAAAAAGGGGCCTTCACCGGGGCGATCCAAAGGCGCATCGGACGGTTCGAACTGGCCCATAGCGGGACCATATTTCTGGACGAAATCGGAGAAATCCCCCTGGACGTCCAGGTCCGGTTGCTCCGGGTGCTCCAAAGCAAAGAATTCGAACGGGTCGGCGGCCAGGAAACCATCACTTCGGATTTCAGGCTTATGGCGGCCACCAACCAGGACCTCCAAAAGGAAGTCAGCAGCGGCCGGTTCAGGAAAGACCTCTTTTACCGGTTGAATGTCTTTCCCATTCGGGTGCCGCCCCTCAGGGAGCGCCGGGAGGACATCCCTTTACTGGCCTATCATTTCCTGTTTACCTGTGCTAAAAAACTGAACAAAAAGATCGAAAAAATACCGGAATCGGAAATGCGAAAACTCATGGAATATGATTGGCCCGGCAATGTGCGTGAACTGGAAAACATCATCGAGAGAGGCGTCATTATCAGCAAAGGGCCCTATTACCATCTGCCGGACACCGGCCTCAATTCCCTTTCTTCACCGACCACAGAGAAAAATATGAGTCTGGAAGAAAATGAGCGGACCCATATACTCCGGATACTGGATAAGACGGGTGGGAAAGTCAGAGGACAGCAGGGTGCTGCGGTTTTATTACATATTCACCCCAACACCCTTTACTCGCGTATGAAAAAATTAGGCATTATGCGCCCCCAGGAAAAGACCATCATCGGCAGCCCAAAAACCTTTTAACCGAGTCTTAGATTCTAAGACTCGCAATCTGCGAATTTATCCCTCACTTTTTCAGGGGGAAGAGGGTTTTGTTTTAAAACAAAACCCTCTTCCCCGAAATTTCAAATATCTTTGGTTGGGCTTATTTCCCCAAAAAAAGATTCCTGGGATTATCGACCATCATCATTTTAATCTGTTCATCGGTCACCCCC